>JANMFA010000231.1:0-12085 GCA_031377545.1 Hyphomicrobiales bacterium
GCACCTTCTTCTCGATCTGGCCCTTGGCTCGCGCGGTGCGGATGTAATCCTCGTTCAGCACTTCAAGCACGCTGGCACGGGTGATGCGTGCGATGAGCGCGACATAGATGCATGACAACGTGATTGTCGGCAGGGTGATCGTGTTTAAGAAACGGCCGAAGTCGATGAACGGGCTGACATAGCCCTGAACCGGAAACCAGCGCATGTTGATCGCGAGGCCGAAAATCAGGAAATAGCCCATCACGAAGACCGGCACGGAGAAGCCGACGACAGCCAGCAGCATGACCAGCCTGTCGATCCATGTACCGGCTTTCCAGGCCGCCAGAACGCCCAATGGCACTGCGACGGCGATCGAGAAAAGGATCGTTGTGAGCGCCAGCATCATGGTGGGCTCCAGACGCTGCCGGATCAGGGTCGAGACCGGCAGTCCCGTGAACAGCGATGTTCCCAGATCCAGGCGGAGAAGTTGTCCGAACCATTCCACGAACTGAACCACGACCGGGCGATCCAGCCCAAGGCTCTGGCGCACCTTCTCGATCTGATCCAGCGATGCCGTATCGCCCGCGAGAATTGCGGCGGGATCGCCCGAGATGCGCAGCATCAGGAAGACGATCAGCGCCACGAGCCCCATGACGGGGAGCGTGGAGAGGATGCGCTGGAGAATGAACAGGGGCATTCGTTCTTCTTGGTATGACGACAGAGTTTCTCCTTCTCCATGGGGAGAAGGTGTCACGCGGGGGGCATGACGGATGAGGGAAAACCCCGGACGTTAGGGATTCACCCTCATCAGCCCGCCATGCGGCGGGCAGCTTCTCCCAGGGGAGAAGCGAAGGTAAACAGAGCTACGCCTTCTTGATGTTCCAGAAGAAGGGTGGGGCGTTCAGAATTCCGCTGACATTGTCGCGGAAACCGGTCGCCACGAAGAACTGACCGAGGAAGGCCTGGAAGTTGCCGACCTCGAACTGCCGCTTCTGGATGGCGTCCACAAGCTTCTTCTTTTCGTCGATGCTGCCAGACTCCGCAAACTGCGTGCGCAATGTCTCCGTCTCGGGATCGTTGGCCCAGCCTACCCAGGCACGGTCACCAGCGCCGGACATGGCGAACTGCACGACCGGATCGAGCACATCGGCACCCTCCCACCAGGTGAAGAACATGTTCCAGCCGCCCTGATCGACCGGATTGCGGTTTGTACGCCGCTGAAGCACCGTGGCCCAGTCCATCGCCTGCGCCTCGACATTCATGCCCAACCGCTTCAGCGTATCGGCCACGACGGTTGCCATGGCGGTTTGTACCGGGATATCGGTTGTTGCCAGCAGGACGATCTTCTCACCGTTGTAGCCGCTGTCCTTCAACACCTTTTTCGCCGCCTCGATGTTGCCCTTGCCCATGTCCTCTGTCCCCACCTTGCTTTCGAAGGTGGTGCCGCAAGGCACGATGGAATGGCATGCCCGCATGTAGTCGGGCTGGCCGATGGCGGCCTTCAGAACGTCGGACTGGTTGATGGCCATGGCGATGGCACGGCGCACACCCGGATTGTTGGTGGGCGCAGCCAGATGGTTGAAACGGCCCATGCCGACATTGCCGAGCGGATTGAAATTGCCAAGCTTGACGCCCGGCACACGGGAAACAACCGACAGAAGGTCGGCCGGCACCTGTTCGTAATAGTCGACCTCACCCGACATCAGCGCATTGAGCGCCGTGGTCGGATCGGGGAAATTGATCCACTCCACGCCTTCCAGATGAACATTCTTGCCACCCGACGCATTGGACGCGGCTTCAGAGCGCGGCACATACTTCGCGTTTCGGGTGTAAACAGTGCGTGCGCCGGGCTTGTACTCGCTGGCGACCCAGCGGAAGGGACCGGAGCCGATCATGTCATTGGCGGTCAGGCGCTCGGTCGGCGGCTTCTCCGCGTAGCGCTGCGGCATCATGAATGGCACATTGGTCGACAGTTTGCCGATGGATTCCAGCACGAAGCCATAGGGCTTTTTCATCTTGATCACGATGGTCTTGGGACCATCTGCCGTCACACTGTCGATGTAGGTGAAGAGGCGAATGCCCATACCGTCCACCTTGCCCCAGCGGATCAGCGAGGGCACGCAATCAGCAGAGGTGACCGGCGTGTCGTCATGCCAGGAAAGTCCGTCGCGCAGGGTGATGCGATAGGTCATCTTGTCCGGCGAAATCTCGACGCCGGACGCCATCTGCGGCTGGACCTCAAGCTTCTCGTTCATGGCGAAAAGCGTGTCCCAGATCATGTAGCCATGGTTGCGCACGATGTAGCCCGTGGTCGCCACCGGATCGAGCGTGGTGAGTGAAGCATGGGGAATGACCTTGAGGATTCCCTTGGCCTGGGCCGCTGCAGGCCCCGGCACGCTCGCGGCAGCAGCAACAGCAGCGGTTGCCACCATCAGATCGCGACGATTCATGTCCATGATACTCTCCCTTGTTGACGCTTTGAACAGGCCCGGCAACTCCCATGCCAGACCGCATCCACCTTGCAGATATCGCGCATTTAGATGGGGCGGCTGGGGAACTGTCAATGCAGAGCGTGTCAGGTCTTTACGTCATGCCGCTATTTCTCCCATTGTGAGCACCTGACTCGCCCACAAAGGTCTCCCCATGCCCCGCCGCCACCGTTTGCTCATCGCCATGATGAAGCACGAAACCAACACGTTCTCACCCGTTACAACCGACCTCCAGCGTTTCCGGGCCTGGGGACTGCATGAAGATGAAGCAGTTGTGGCAGCCTATCGCGGCACGAACCATCCCATCGCGGCCTACATCGACCTTGCGGATGAGATGAAGGCGGATATCGTTTCACCCGTAGCCGCAGAGGCGATGCCCAGCGGCTACGTGCAAAAGGAGGCCTACGATTACCTCGCAGGCCGCATTCTGGACGCCGTCCGCACCCGCGGACCTTTCGACGCCATCCTGCTCGACCTGCATGGCGCCATGGTGCCGGAGGGGATGGATCAGGGAGGGGAGGGCCCACTGCTGGCAGCCATCCGCAAGCTCGCGCCCAAAACGCCAATTGGCGTCACATTCGATATGCACGGGAACATGACCCAGGAGACCATGGACAATGCCGATGTGGTGCTGTGCTACAAGCACTATCCCCATATCGACATGGCAGAAGTGGGCCGAACCACGGCCATCATCATCAAGCGCATGATCGCTGGTGAAGTGAAACCGGTAATTTCCTGGGGCCCGGCGGGAATTCTGGCGCAGACCCTGCGCATGGGCACGGCAGATGAGCCGATGAAAACGGCACAGGCCATGACTCGCAAGGCAGAAAAGCAGAAGGGCATTCTCGCCGCATCGGTCTTTGGCGGCTTTCCCATGGCGGATATCCCGGATGCGGGCCTTTCAGTGGTCATCGTGGCGGACGGCGACCGCAAGAAGGCTGACAAGGCGCGCGACGCCATTCTGGCCTATTGCAAGGACCAGAAAAAGGAATGGATCTACAACCACGAGACGTTGTCGCAGGCCGTGCGCCGTGCTTCAGGGGCCAATGATTTTCCGGTGATCCTGCTGGATCATGCGGACAATGTGGGCTCCGGCGGCACCTCCGATTCCATGATGGTGATCAAGGAGGTCCTGCGCCAGAAACTCCAAGGCGTGGCCGTGGCAGCGGTCTATGATCCCGATTCTGTGAAGATCATGGCGGCAGCCGGAATCGGCGCGACCATCACGCTCGATCTTGGCGGCAAGTCCGACATGCCCTCCATTGGACACAAGGCAGAGCCTTTGCGGCTGACCGGCAAGGTCAAGCGCCTTTCGGATGGCGAATGGATCGTGCGTGGCCCGATGTACACCGGCTCAAAGGTCACGAGCGGCCCGACCGCAGTGTTCGAGACCGGCGGCATGCAGATCGTTGTGACGAGCCTGCATCACGAGCCGTGGGATGCAGGGATTTTCACCCATATCGGCATCGAACCGCAGCACTGCAAATACCTGCTGCTGAAATCACGCATTCACTACCGCGCGGGCTTTGCCCATCTGGCCAAGATGACAGTGACGCTCGACGGCATCGGCGTGACCACATCGGACAACAGACTTCTGAAATTCAACAGGCTGAAGCGACCGATCTATCCGCTGGACGCGTAAGCCGGTCCTATTGCAGGCGCACAGTCACACTGTCGGTCTCTCCCGCACCATCCACGATGGAAATCCGCGTGAAGCCAGCACCGTCGGGCGTGACGTGCAGCGTGCGCCGCATGGCCGAAGCCGCCACGGGGCGGCCGTTCAGATAGGCCGTGAACGGCGGTTTGCCACCCGTGATCTTCAGCGCCAGGGCGGTTTCATCCAGACCTTTCACCATTTCGATCCGCGCGCCATCCGGCGGAAAAGCAAGTTTCAGACTGGCGGATGCGATGGCCAGCGCGGTCTTGGGAATATCCCGGCGCATGTGCCGGAGTGGCAGTGGCAGGTCATGGGTTCCGGCCACCAGCGCATCCGCAGGACGTGGCCCGACACCGGGATCGGTACCAATGCGGGAGAAGGCATCGAACAGCACCGGGGCGGCCACCAGTCGGCCCACAAGGCCCGGCACGGCAGCATTGTCCGCGCGGCCGACCCAGACACCGATCGTGTGCTTGCGGTCAAAGCCCACAGACCAGGCATCGCGGTAACCATATGACGTGCCAGTCTTGTAGGCGATGCGATTGGCCTGCGCATTCAGCGGCGGCTGCGCACCCAGCAACGCATCGGCAACATACCACGCCGGCACCGGATCAACGATGCGGGCGTGCCGCTCCTCCGTTGTCGGCTCACCGAGCACCATCTGCAGCGGGGTGGCCTCCCCTCCCCGAGCAAGGCCCGCATAAAGCCGTGTGAGATCGCGCAGCGTAATACCCACCCCCCCAAGGCCGATGGCGAGACCCGGCGCCCCCTCGGGCGGCATGGCAAGTCCCGCTCCGATGCTGCGCATGCGCGATACGAAACGCTGCGGGCCGACGGCGGACAGGAGATCAACGGCGGGAACGTTCAGCGACAGCTGCAGCGCCTTCTTCGCAGTGATCGTTCCCTGAAAGGTTTGGTCGAAGTTCTCAGGCGCGTAAAGTCCGTAGCGGTGCGGGCGATCCTCCAGCACCGTCGAGGGATGGGCGATGCCCTCCTCGAACGCCATGGCGTAGATGAAGGGCTTGAGCGCGGAGCCGGGCGAGCGCAAGGCTTGCGTCAGGTCCATGGCTCCGGCCCGTTCATCTGCGAAATAGCCGGCACCGCCGACGCTGGCACGGATCGCGCCGGTCGCCTGTTCGACCACGACGATGGCGGTCGACAGTCTGGGGCCGAGCTGCTCCGAGCGTTCCTTCGCAAGTCCTTCGAGCATCGCCTGCCAGCCCGCATCAATGGTGAGACGATGGATGCGCTCGGCCGGGTGATCGCGGACCACGACTTCCGCCGCATGCGCTGCCAGCATGGGGAAGGGCTTGCGGGCGGTTGGCATGGCCTCGTTCAGCGCGTGCTGCCGCTCACCCTCCGGAATCACACCTCTGCCGGTGGCCACCGCAAGCACACGGTTGCGACCGCGGGTGGCACGATCCGCGAAACGGTCGGGTCGGCGGACCTCAGGAGCTTGCGGCAAGGCCACCAGTGTCGCTGCCTCGGCGTGAGACAATCGCCGCGCATCCTTGCCGAAATAGGCATAGCTTGCAGCACGGATACCCTCGATATTGCCGCCAAACGGGGCCAGCGAGAGATAGAGCGAAAGGATCTCATCCTTGGAAAACCGGCGATCAAGTTCGATGGCGCGCGCCATCTGGCGGAGCTTGGCAGAAGCCGAGCGCTCGGGCCTTGGCTCGATCAGCCGCGCCACCTGCATGGTCAGCGTGGAGCCCCCCGAAACGATGCGGCCATGGCGCAGGGACTGCCCCACAGCCCGCAGCAGCGCGACTGGGTCAACGCCGTGGTGGGAACGGAAACGCTTGTCCTCGAACGCCAGCAGCATCGCGATATAGCGCGGGTCCACATCGGCCACTGTTGTCGGCATGCGCCAGCGACCATCCTGCATTGTGAAGGCGCGCAGCAACTGGCCATTGCGGCCGAGCACGATGGGCGAACGTTCGGCAGTCTGGGCAAGGTCGAGTGGTGGCAGGCGCAGCCAGGTGATGGCGAGTGCAAGCAGGGGTGCAAGGAAGGCCACGATCACCGAGAGGAAGAATGCACGCCAGCGCCATTGCTTCCCCCCAGGGGGAAGGTGGTCGACGGATGCCGACTGGACGATGGAGGATCGCTGACCTTCGCGGTTTGCCCTCATCCGTCATGCTCCGCATGACACCTTCTCCCGAGGGAAAAGGAAAAGGCAGCTGTGCCCCTCATCGCGCCGACAACACCTCAACGTTGCCCGATGCGCTGCGCCCAAAGCGATCAGGACGGTACATGTCCTCCACCGCTGCACCTGGATGCACGTAGCGTCCCGGCGTCACGGCTCGCACCACGTAGGCCACACTGAACTCCGGCTTCTGCGACGCAAGCCTGTCAAAGGCGGCAACATAGCGGTCGTCATGCGCTTCCATGTGGACCGGCACCAGATCGGTCTTGGTGAAGGCGAGACCCTCCGCCGATGCGCCTTCGGTCAGGTTCGGATTCTCGATCTCGAGGCCGGCTGGCAGCGGATCGACCACCAGCACCTTGCCGTAGTTCGCCTTCGGCTCGGTCATCTTGAGATGCACAACATAGCGCTCGTTCTGTTTCAGCTCGTTCCATCCCACGGGCTTGCCTTTCATCGTGTAGATCGCCCGCTCGATTCTGAAGCCCTGATCCAGCTGGGGAAGCGGCTCCAGCGGCGCGCCCGAGACAGTGATGATCGCGCGAGCAGCATTCTGGCCGGGGTTGGTAATCGTTATGGGCTTCGCCTCAAGATCAGCCTCCCGCCAGGTGCGATACAGCGCGCCGGAGCGTGGTGCACCATCCACCACGAGCTGGAAATTCTCAGCCTCCTTCGCCAGAGCCTGCGCCGCCATCACCATCCAGGTCTGTTCCTGCGTGGAGGAGAAACGCACGCCATTGCGTGCGGTTTCCACCTCCGATGAGACGCGGACGAGATCGGCACGTTCCGCATTGGCTTCCGCCATGAGCGCCAGCAGTCCGCTGCCATCGCGCAGCTTCGAGCCGTAGTCAGGACGCGACAGGCCGTCGTCACGCAATGACGTCAAACTTGTGACGGCTTCGCCCAATGCCGTGCGCGAACGGCCACGATCTCCCAGCAGGGCGAGCGCCGCGCCGAGATGCCCCTTGGCCATGGGCGAGGTGAATTCCTTCAGCTTGTTGTCGCTGAGATAGCGCAGATCTCCCATGATCGGCCTGCCATTGCGCGCCAACACATAGAGAGCATAGGCCACGCCAGAGGCTTCCTCGGCGCGGATGTTGCCCGTGTTGACGACCTGGTTGCGCAGGCGATCCAATGCCAGATTGAACGCCACCGCAGGGATTGGTCGACCGGCCTCACGGGAGCGGGTCAGGAAGTCGGTGACGAAGGCATCGAGCCAGAGGTCATCACCTCCTACACTCCAGAGGCCGAAGGATCCATTGGATCCCTGCCGCGACAGCACCTTGTCGATGGCCGTCTGCACCCGTGTTTCAGCAGATTCATCCAGTGCGAGATGTTCGATGCTGGCGAGCTTGTTGACATACAGCAGCGGCAAGGCACGGCTGACGGTCTGCTCGGTGCAGCCATAGGGATAGCGGTCAAGCGCCTTCAGCAACGCCGCAACATCAAGCGCGGCAAAGGGCGACACCGTGACCGCGACGCTGCCAGAACCCGGCACCATGTCGTTGAGCAGATCGCCCGACAGGGTGATGCTGCCTCCGCCCGGTATGGGGCGCACAGTCCGGTTGGCGATGGCCTGGTTCGTAGGCAGAACGCGGACGCGCACCTCCTGCGACAGGTCATGCCCACCGCCGGTCAGCCGCAAGCCGAAGCTGGCGAGCCCGAGGCCAGCCGACGTCACCGGAATGGTGACCTGTGTCTTTTGTCCCTTTGTCAGGCGAAGCGTCCGGCGGGCCGCCTCCGTTCCAACCGTGACCGGGCCTTTCACATCGACGTCGAGCGTGTAATCCCCGGTCTCGCCCTCCACGTTGTTGATCTCGACGTGGAAACGCGAGCGATCGCCGACCGCGAGAAAGCGCGGCAAAGTCGCCTGTGCGACCACCGGATCACGGATAAACACATCCGACGACGCCTGACCAACCTGCGATTTCGTCCATGCCACAGCCATGACGCGAACCGAACCGTTGAATGCCGGAACGTCGAAGCTGACGTTCGCGGTGCCGTCTGCCCCCACCTTCACCACGCCGGAATAGCGCGCCAGCGGCTCCTGCGTCGGCTTGTCGGCTGCGTTGGTTGTGGGCGCCGCATCACCGCCGGAGCGAAATGCGCCCTTGGTGCCCTGCATGCCATCGATCAGGAACCCATAGAGATCGCGCAATTCTCCCGACAGTTGACGCTGTCCGAAATAGTGCTCGGTCGGATTGGGCAACTGGTACTTCGTGAGATTCAAAATGCCGATGTCCACAGCGGCAACGGTGACATGAGCCTCCTCGCCTGCTGTCAGACCGCTCACCTTGATCGGCAGGTCGAGCTTGCCGCGCGGACGGATCATCTGCGGTGCGCCCGTCTCGACCTTCAGCGTCCGTGCTTCCTTGCCGATGGAGAACCACGAGACGCCGATGGCGCGGCCGGGCATGCGCTGGGCACGGGTGTCGAGCGGACGATGCGCGAGGGCAACAACATAAGCGCTGGCACCCCAGCCGCCGGTGATGCGCACAGGCACGGTCGCGCCACCCTCCGGGAGATCAACCGTCTGCAACGTATGCACGCGGTCGCCGATCACGGCGATGGTGGCCTTGCCCGCAAAGCGCGGGGCCAGGCGCACCTGCATGGTGTCACCATCGGCATAGGCCGACTTGTCCAGGCTGACTTCCAGCACGTCTGGCGTGTCGGCCTTGGCTTCTGCGACATAGCCCACGTCGAAGCTGATGGACGTCTCGGCGCTGTCGCCACCCTCGGCGCGAACGTCCAGCCGGTAGGTGCCCCAACCGACCTTGGCGTCTATGCGGGCGGGATTCTGTGCTGTGACCGCGATTTCCCCATCCGATATCCGGCGTGTGCGTTTCACGGCCTCGTAGTTCCAGCGACCGTCCTGGTAGAACCACTGGTAATTGCGCTGCACGCGCGACAGCGTCCATTTCACGCCGGGCCTTGCGAGGCGGCGACCCTCGCCGGTGGCCATCACCACATCAAACGTGGCGGTCTGGCCATCACCCAGTGCGCCGTCCTCGAACAGTGCCTTCACGCCCACCACATTGCCCTTGGGCAGGATGGGCAGCGTCACGACGCGGTTGATGCCGCGCCCGCCGTTCTCGGAAATCGTCAGTGCAATTTCAGCTTCAAGCGGCAGGGTCGTCTCTGGCTCGGTCAGCGTGATGCCGAGGCTGGCACGCCCGCGCGCATCGGTCGTGGCTTTCTCCTCGATGTCGTTCTTGACGGCCTCCACCGTCTCGTCCGTAAGGCCAACCTTGTAACCCTTGAGGCCCGGAATGGCGTGCTCGGCTGCCGCACGCACGGTCACCGTGCCGCCGACTTCCAGATCGGCGCCCGGCGCACCGTAGAGATAGCGCGCCTCCACGTCGATCTCGGCGGGTTCGCCCGAGCGCAGCGCCGTGCGTTTTGGCTTGACGTCAGCATCCAGCCGCTCCGGTACGTAATCCTCGACGAGGAAGCTTGTCTCGCCGATGGCGCTGCCCTTGGGATCGGCGAAGGCCTGCACCCGCCAGGTGCCAGTGGACGCGCCACCGACGAGCGGAATCGACATGGCACGGCCACCGCCACCTTGATCCTCGATGGCCTGACGACGGTATTCCACGCCGTCCGGACGCTTGATGACGAGCGTCAGCGGCAGCCCCGTGATGGCGATACCCTTTGAATCACGCGCCAGCGCCGTCAGAAAAACCGTCTCGCCCGAGCGATAAACCCCGCGCTCGGCATAGAGGAAAGCATCTAGCCCTTCCGGCGCGATGCGGCCCTTGACGCCACGATCCGTCAGATCGAAAGCGGATTGCTTGAGATCGAGGAAGCCGTAGTCCTCACCGGCCAGCGCGGTGACCAGGCCTGGTACCATACCGCCCTTGCCGCGCGCCAGACCAGCGTCAAACCGCACCTGACCATTGGCGTCCGTGGTGGCCGTGCCGAGAATCTCGTTGCTCTTGGCCAGCAGCTGCACCTGGACGTTGCGCAAAGGTGCAGCATCAGCCAGCGACCGCACGAGAACATGCACGCCCTCACTGGATGAAAAGCTGGTGAGGCCGAGATCCGAAACCACGAACCATTGGGCGCTGGAACCGCCTTCTTCCGAATCATCGTCATCGGCAGCGCGCGGTGTCGCCGTGTCGGCATTGCCAGAGAGCGCGCGTGCCACCATCAGATAGACGCCGGGCTGCAACTTGCCGAGTGCTTCCGTCACCGGGAAAGCTGTCGTCACGTCCTTGTTGAGGTCGGGCTTGATGTCCATCGTGCCGGACCAGACTTTCTGGCCACGGCTCTCGGACAATTCCCTGATCTCGGACCGCGAGACCTCGTTCAGGAAGTCGGAACCGTGCACAGTGTTGATAAGGTTGCGGTCGCCCACGCGGACGATATCGAGCCCGACCTTGGCTGTGTTGACCGAAACGAGCGGCAGACCCTGCTGTCCTGTGCGTGGCAGGACATAGTTCTTGCCTGTGAAGCGGACCGACGGCGTGCGATCGCGCACATAGACCTCGTAGTCGGCGTTTTTCTGCAGCACTTCGCCGGGAATGGTGGAGGGAATGCCCTGGCGCAGCACGATGCCGTAGCGCTCACCGTGGCGCAGGCCTTCAACGCAGATCTGGGAATCCTCCGCCGTCACGGCGGTGTCGGAGCGGGCTCCTGTGACCGCGACGTAGGGCGCGAAATCGACGCGGCCACGCGTCAGCGGTTCGGAAAATGTGAAACAGGCCCGTGGTGTGGCGGAATCCGCGTCGGTCTTGTTGTCGGTCAGGCGGAACCCGCGCTTCTCGCGCAGATCCTCATAGGACTTGCGCGCTTCGGCGTTGTCCTGGGCGTCAAGGCTGAGGCGATAGGTCGTGAGCGCGGGACGCCACATTTCACGTGATTCAAAGACGGCCGCCAGATTGCGCAGGGAAGATGCTTCATCCGGTTTCGTGCCCGAGCGCTGATAGGCGATATAGGCCGCCGTGAGGGCACGCTCCTGCAGTTCATAGCGCTCGCGGTAGTCGCGTGGATCGATCGCGCGGGCGACACGCGACATCAGCCGCCATCCGTCAGGCAGGCGCGGATCGGCAATAACGGCCTGATTCGCGAATGGCAAAGCGCGGCGCGCCTCGTTGCGTCCCAGCAGCGCTTCGCCCTGGCGGATCAGTGCGCGGGCATCGACTGCGCCGGATACGGCGACCTCGCGCTTCAGCCGCTCTTCCAGGGTCACGCCGCTGGCCGCAAGGTCATCGCGGACGAACGCTTTCTGGGCAAATGCCTGTGTGGTGGTCAAGCCAAGCAGAAGCATGGCAGCGAATGCAAGCCTGCGCGACAATGTGATCATGGCAATCCCCGTCAGCCAATCCCGAAAAACGGAAGTGCCCAGATCAGAGCAACATCGTGACGGGATCATGGCAAGGCCGTCAGGCTAGCAGGCTCGTACGGGAGCGCAATGGGTTCGTTGGACCTGTCGTGAACTTGGTCGCGACTGAATGCAGCTCACCAGACGTCACGTTTCGTCGGATCAAACCGCTTCTTCATGTCGGCCCAGCAGTCGATATAATCCTGTTGCAATCCCGCCAGACCGGCCGCGTATTTCGTCACGCGCTGCGGCATCCGGGTCTCGAACATGAAGGCCATCGTACCTGTCAGCTTATGCGGCTTCAGGTCGACAGTGCTGGCGTGCTCGTAGGCCGGAGCATCGGGTCCATGCGGGAGCATCATGTTGTGCAGCGAGAAGCCGCCGGGCACGAAGCCCTCCGGCTTGGCATCATAGACACCATAGATCAGGCCCATGAACTCACTCATGATGTTGCGGTGATACCAGGGCGGGCGGAAGGTGTTCTCGGC
>JANMFA010000095.1:0-12638 GCA_031377545.1 Hyphomicrobiales bacterium
GCTTTTGTCGACGCGCTGTCGACACTGGTGCTGGTTTTCGTGTTCCTGCTGGCGGTCTTCATGATGGCGCAGTTTTTTCTCTCGCGAGAGGTCAGTGGACGTGACGATGCCCTGACGCGGCTCAACCGCCAGATCGCGGAACTGACGGACCTGCTGGCGCTGGAGAAGGCCACGGGTCGCGGCCGTGATGATGCGATTTCGGTGCTGACCTCAACGCTTGAGGGCGCGCGTACCGAGGCGGACAGGCTGCGGGCTGAAGCAGGAGCCCTGGGAGGCGCCGCAGCCGGGGCCGCGTCAGCACAACGCGCGGTGGATGCGGAACGCGCGCTCTCGGCAAGGGCTGCGGCGCAGGTCGAGATTCTTAACCAGCAGATCGCCGCCTTGCGTCGGCAACTGGCGGCGCTTGAAGAGACGCTTGGAACATCGGAGCAGAAGGACAAGGATGCGCAAGCGCGGATCGCAGACCTCGGTGCGCGGCTCAACCTTGCGCTGGCCCAGCGCGTGCAGGAGCTGACGCGCTATCGCTCCGATTTCTTCGGACGCCTGCGCAACGTTCTGGCCAGCCGCCCGGAGTTCCGCATTGTCGGCGACCGCTTCGTCATCCAGTCCGAAATCCTGTTCGATGCCGGACAGGCCGCGCTGAATACGGGCGGCCTGCCAGAACTCGACAAGCTGGCAAATGCGTTGATCGAGGTGGCGCGCGAAATTCCGCCTGATATCGCCTGGGTGCTGCGGGTTGATGGCCACACCGATGCGCGCCCCATCCGCTCCGTCCAGTTCCCGTCGAATTGGGAACTCTCCGCCGCCCGCTCCATTGCCGTGGTGCGCTATCTGGCGACACGCGGTATTCCCGAAACGCGCCTGCTGGCTGCAGGGTTTGGCGAATTTCAACCACTGGAAGCAGGCGACAGCGACGATGTCTTGCGCCGCAACCGCCGTATCGAGCTGAAGCTGACGGAACGGTAAGCGTTGGATATCGCCTTTGAACCATACCATGAGGCGCGCCTGGCCGAACTCCTCGATCTCTGGGTCGCCAGCTGGTCGGAGGTCTATTCGGACATCGATTTCAACGACCGCCGCCAATGGCTGACCGAGCACATTGCGGGCTGGATAGCGCATGAGGGCCTGTGTCGAATTGCTACCATCGTGACCTCGGGTGAGATGTCTGGCTTTGTTCTGATAGACGCACGGACCGGCTTCCTTGACCAGTTCTGCGTCAGCGTTGCCTGCAAGGGACGTGGCGTCGCGGAAGCCCTGATGGCGGAAGCCCGGCGCGTGTCACCCAAGGCGATTGTCCTTGGCGTCAATGCGATGAACCATCGTGCAATCCGCTTTTATGAGCGGGAAGGCTTCCTCAAGACAGGCGAAGGAGTCAACCCGCGCTCCGGCTTGCCGATCTTGCACTATCGTTGGCAGCCCTGATCGCGGCATCGAACTGCAGGTGCGCAAGACGGGCATAGAGCCCGTCTTTCTTCTTCGCGAGGCTCTGGTGTGTGCCTTCCTCGACGATCCTGCCCTCATCCATCACCAGAATGCGATCCGCCTTCAGTACGGTCGCCAGTCGGTGGGCCACAACGATGGTGGTGCGCCCCTGCATCAGCACATCAAGCGCGGCCTGCACGGCAGCTTCGTTCTCCGCGTCCAGCGCCGAAGTCGCCTCGTCCAGCAGCAGGATCGGTGCATCTTTCAGGATGGCGCGGGCAATGGCAAGCCGCTGGCGCTCGCCGCCGGACAAAGTCACGCCGCGCTCGCCGACCCGGGCCTCGAAGCCCTTCTCCAGAGCATCGATGAAGCCCATGGCGGACGCCTGCTCACAGGCCCGGCGAAGGTCGGCGTCGGTCGCATCGGCGCGGGCATAACGCAGGTTCTCGGCAATTGTGCCGGAGAAGATCACTGGATCCTGCGGAACCAGCGCAATGCGGCTGCGCAGGTCATCAAGGCTGGCACTGCGCGCGTCGATACCATCGATGAGAATGCGCCCCTGGGTGGGATCATAAAACCTTGCCACGAGTTGCACGAGGGTGCTTTTGCCCGCGCCCGACAGCCCGACAATCGCAATGCGCTCCCCCGGCTTGACTGTGAGCGTAACGGGCCCCAGCGACGGCTGATCGGCACGCGACGGATAGGCGAAGGAGACCGCATCGAGCACGATGGCACCCTGCGCAGGAATCGGCATAGCATGCGGGCTGGCGGGTTCTGCGACCTCAGGCTGCGTCTCCAGAAGCTCGGCCAGGCGGCCCGCAGCACCGGCGGCGGCGGAAATCTCGGTCCACACCTCCGACAACTGGCTGAGCGAACTGGCCGCGAACACAGCATAGAGGATGAACTGCGACAGCCGCCCGCCGGTCATGCTGCCTTCGATCACGGCCTGCGCGCCAAGCCAGAGAATCCCGATCACGCTGGCGAAGATGAAGAAAATCGCCACCGCAGTCAGCAGCGCACGGGCCTTCAGGCTGTCGCGCGCCGTGCCATACGCCGTCTCGACTGCCTGGGCATAGATCTGGCGCACGCGGCCACCGGCACCGAATATCTGCATGGTGCGCGACGCGCCAATCTGTTCGGTGGCGTAGGCCGATGTCTCGGCCAGCGCATCCTGCGCCTCACGCGAGCGCCGCCGCACCGAGCGCCCTGCGCCGATCAGCGGCAGGACGATCAGGGGAATGGCGACCAGCACCAGCGCAGACAGCCGGGGACTGGTCCAGACCATCATCACCGTGGCACCGAGGAACAATACGATATTGCGCAACGCGATGGAGGCGCTGGCACCAAAAGCCGATTTCAACTGCGTCGTGTCGGCCGAAAGCCGCGATACGAGCTCGCCCGAACGTGACCGGTCGAAAAAAGCCGCATCAAGGCGCGTCAGATGGTCGAACACCGCGGCACGCAGATCAGCGACGACACGCTCGCCGAAGGTCATGACGAAGTAGTAACGCAGCGAGCTTGCAACCGCGAGAATGCCGACAACGCCGAGCAAAACGCCGAAATACTGGCTGATGAAATTGGCGTTCTCGGCTGTGAACCCAAGATCCACCACGCGCCGCACTGCGACCGGGATCAGCAATGTGGCGGCTGAGGCCACCGTCAGCGCGATCACCGCCGCCGCAATCCGCCCCTTGTGCCGCATGGCAAAGGGAATGAGCGGCAGCAGGCTCCGCAGCGAGGTTTTCGGGGCGGGCTTGTCGCCAGCAGAAGCCATTGATGAAACCAATCCGTGTTGAACGCAAACGTGCCCTCTCCCGTGGCACAGATTGGAACGGGTCGAAAGTCCGATGAATGCGGATGAGTGCCGCAGTTTTGCAAAGACGGGGTTGATCTGGCGCAGAACGGTAACGCTGCATTCGTTGCAACACTTGCGTTCGATGCCTCGCACCCGCATCTCTGGACCATGCCTGATTCATCCGACCAAACTCTCGCTCCGGCCCTGACGCTCGACATTACCGGCATGCATTGCGCGGCCTGCGCCGGCGTTGTTGAAAAAGCGCTGGAACGGATCACCGGAGCGGGAACGGTGACCGTCAATGTCGCGCTGGAGCGGGCAGATATCCGCGCGGGCGTTGACCCGGCAGCAGCGGTCGCCGCCGTAGAAGCCGCGGGCTATGGTGCAAGCGCCCGCGTGGGAACCCCACAGGAGCGGCAGCTGGCACGTGAACGGCTCGAGGCCAACCGCCGGGCCGATGAGCGCAGAACCTTCGTGCTTTTTGCGCTTTCGGGCCTGCTTTTCCTGCCGTTCATGGCCGATATGGTTGCGGCAATGCTGGGCTACGGCCATGGCGCGCTGCTCTCACCCCCTGTGCAGCTGGCGCTCGCTGTGCCCGTGCAGTTCCTGTGCGGCTGGCGCTTTATCGAGGGCGCTTTCAAGAGCCTGCGCGTGGGCGCACCCAATATGGATGTTCTGGTGGCGCTGGGCACGCTGGCGGCGTTTGGCCTCAGCGCCTGGCGTTTCCTTGCAGGCCATGCCGCATATGGGCACGCGCTCTATTTCGAAGGCTCAGTGGCGATCATCACCTTCGTCCTGCTGGGCAAGGTGCTCGAAGCCTATGCGCGAACCGATGCTGGCGATGCATTGTCCGCCCTGTCGCGCGAACAGGCTGCAACGGTGCTGGTCTATCGCGACAGTGCCTGGAGCGATGTTCCGGCCTTGAGCCTGAGAACCGGCGAGTACTTCGCCGTCAAACCAGGACAGCGCGCTGCAGCCGATGGCATGGTCACGCAAGGCACGAGCGAAATGGACGAAAGTCTGGTTACCGGAGAGAGCCAGAGACTGCTGAAATCGCCAGGCAGCAATGTCATTGCCGGAGCGTTGAACGGATCTGGGATGCTGACGGTGCAAGCCATCGCCGTTGGCGAGGATGCTACCCTGGCGCGAATCGCCCGGCTGGTGGAAAACGCGCAGACCTCTCGCGCTCCGGCGCAGAAGCTCGCCGATCAGGTGTCGCGCGTGTTCGTACCTGCGGTGCTGGTGATCGCACTGGTAACCTTTGCGGTGTGGTCATGGCTCGGCAACAGCGAGATGGCGCTGGTCGCGGCCATTTCGGTGCTGGTTGTGTCGTGCCCCTGCGTACTGGGGCTTGCAACGCCGATTGCCCTCGTGGCGGGCATGGGATCCGCCGCGAAGGCCGGGATCCTTGTGCGGGATGTCGAGGCACTGGAACAGGCAGCGGGAATCGACACCATCGCCTTCGACAAGACAGGCACTTTGACCGAGGGCAAGCCGCGCGTGGCCGCTATTTCCGCCCCGGGTGTCGGACCGAATGAAGCGCTGAAACTCGCGCTCGCACTGTCCCTCGGCGGAGAACATGCGCTGGCTGGTGCCATACGCGATGCCGCAATGGACCGCGACGTGACAGCCGAGCCCGCCGATGGACTGGAGTCTGTTCCCGGTGGGGGCGTGAAGGGTACAATCAACGGCGTATCTGCCCTGTTCGGATCCGCGGAATTCGTGCGATCCGCAGGCGTCTCGCTGGGCGTTCTTGAACAGGTGATCAGCCGCGACCCCGGCTTTGGCGAGGCCCAGACCGTATCGTGGCTGGCGGGTGCCGGCCGCGTGATCGGAGCCTTTGCCTTTGTGGACGGAGTCAGGCCCTATGCCGAGCAGGTGATGAAGGCGCTCGCTGCGGAGGGCGTTCAGGTCGTCATGCTGTCGGGCGACCGGCAGGGCGCGGCCGATGCGGTCGGCAAGATGCTTGGCATCACCGATGTGCGCGCAGGGCTGAAGCCCGCAGGCAAGGTGAAGGCGCTGAAGGCACTGGCAGCGGAAGGCCGCAAGCTGGCCATGGTGGGAGATGGCCTCAATGATGCGCCAGCGTTGGCGGCGGCTCCACTGGGTATCGCCATGGGCTCGGGCACCGATGCCGCGCGGGCGGCAGCGGGCATCACGTTGATGCGGGCTGATCTGCGCCTTGTACCCAAGGCGCTGCATGCCGCGCGCGAGACCAGAGCCGTCATCCGCCAGAACCTCTGGCTGGCGTTCCTGTTCAACGGCATCGGCATACCGCTGGCGGCTCTGGGGTGGCTCAGCCCGGCCATTGCAGGCGCCGCAATGGCGACATCGTCGATTTCGGTGGCCCTGAATGCCCTGCGCCTGTCACGCAGGAGTTTTGTCTGAGGCTGTGCTGAAACAGTACAATCTCATGATTTCAAGCAATTTCCGTCCCATTACTGGAAATTATGTCATTTATTGAAACAATCATTTCCAGAATTTACTTTACATTGTTTGTCTTATTGCACTCACTGCAAACAATCATAGGATCACTTCCAAGCATAAACGGCGTTACACGATGTGGCCGAATGCGTCAGGAGCTCCGTATCATGTCACGTTCTTTGAAAATCATTCTCGGCGCTGCCGCACTGCTGTCGAGCGCGGGCCTTGCCCAGGCTGGCGGTTCCGGCTGCACGAACTGTTACAAGCAGGTCGTCCACCCCCCGCAGTATCGCACGGTGGATGAGACCGTTCTGGTGCGTCCGGCGCAGACCATCGCCCATCGCACCCCGGCCGAGTTCGGCACCGTTCAGGAAACGGTCGTGATCCATCCCGCCCGTACTGTGGCCCGCGAGATTCCGGCACAGCTGGGCACCGTCGCCGAACAGATCATGATATCGCCTGCCCGCAAGGAATGGCAGGTCACGACCGATGCCCATGGCCGACAGATCGGATGCTGGGTGAAGATTCCGGCGCAGTATGCCGTTCAGCACCGCACTGTCGTGGTGCGCCCGGCCCAGGTCGTGCACGAGACAATCCCCGCCGTACATGGAACACGCACACGGCAGGTCATGGTGCGCGCGCCGCAGGTGCATCATGAGGTGATCCCACCGCAATACGCCACCCGCCAGCGCACCGAAATGGTGGCTCCGGCGAGCGCGAGCTGGCAGCCCATGGGCGGCGGCCATCACCGCCCGCGCCATTGGTAACAGCATTCTTTATTCCTATCCGTGAGGACGCCGGGCCACGAGCCTGGCGTTTTCCTGCGTGCTCCCATCGTGATTGGTGATGGATCGCGCATGACAGTGTGATTGTTCCACAGCCGGAATCTGGCCTAACGTGCATCCACACGCTTTCGCCGGAGAAGACCATGTCCGCCGCTGTCACCAAGACTGCCTATTCCGCCAGCATGATCATCGCGGCGGGTTGCACCATCGCGATGCTGGGTTTCGGGCCCCGTTCGGTCATCGGATTTTTCCAGCTTCCGATCATCACCGAGAATGGCTGGGGTCGGGATACATTCGGCTTCGCGATCGCCGTGCAAAATCTGTTCTGGGGCATTGGGCAGCCCTTTGCCGGTGCGGTTGCTGACCGTTTCGGCACCTTGCGCGTACTGATCGTCGGATTGATCTTATACGCCGCCGGGCTCGTGCTGATGACTGTGTCCACCTCGCCCTCCGTGTTCACGATCACCTCAGGCGTGCTGATCGGTTTTGGCCTGTCGGGCTGCTCGTTCAACCTGGTGCTTGCAGCCTTCGGCAAGCTCCTGCCGCCGGAAAAACGCCCGATGGCGCTGGGATTCGGCACGGCGGCCGGCTCGTTCGGGCAATTCCTGTTTTCGCCACTGGCGGTTGGTCTCATTGACGGAACGGGCTGGAGAATGTCGCTGATCGTTTTCGCCGCCCTGCTGCTGGCGACCATCCCTCTGGCCTGGATTCTGGCGACCGAGCCGCGCCAGTCCGCGCCAAGCGACAGCGAAGCCGACAGGCGCACGCTGATGCAGGTGCTGGCGCAGGCCTTCGGCCATAAAAGTTACCTCCTGCTGATCCTGGGGTTTTTCACCTGCGGCTTCCAGCTCGCCTTCATTACCACCCACCTTCCGGCCTATCTCAAGGATATCGGTATCAATCCAGGCATCGGCCTATGGGTGCTGGCGCTGATCGGCCTGTTCAACATCGTGGGATCGATTGGCGCAGGCTATGTGATGACGCGCATGCCACGGCGCTATCTGCTGGCCATCATCTATACCCTGCGCTCTTTCGCGATCCTTGCGCTGCTTCTGCTGCCGCCGTCCCCCGCGCTGGTGCTGGCCTTTGGCGCAGCGATGGGGCTGCTCTGGCTCTCCACGGTTCCTCCCACCTCGTCGCTTGTCATGACGATGTTTGGCACACGGGACATGGCGATGCTGTATGGCTTCGCCTTCTTCAGCCACCAGGTCGGTGGTTTCCTGGGGGGCTGGCTGGGCGGTATGTTCTACGAATGGTACGGCAACTACAATCTCGTGTGGTGGGGTTCCATCGCGCTGGGTTTCGCCTCGGCTGTGATCAACCTGCCCATCGTGGAGCAGGCAGCCCCTTCCCGAACGGTTCCACAACCGGCATAGAAAGGCGCATCGCCTCATCCTGAGCTTGTCGAAGGGTCGAGGCTGCTTCAGAGTTGTGGCACAGGCCCTTCGAGAGGCGCAGGGTGAGGGAAGCAGGATGACCAGTTTTCGTGCGTATGTCGTCGACAAACCCGATGGGATCTACACGGTCAATGTCAGAACGCTGACCGAGGCCGATCTGATGGATGGCGATGTCACGATCCGCGTGTCGCATTCCACCGTGAACTACAAGGATGGACTGGCGCTGACGGGCAAGGCCCCGGTGGTGCGTAAGTTTCCGCTGATCCCCGGCATTGATCTGGCGGGAGAGGTCACGGCCTCGGCCAGCGCCGATTTCAAGCGGGGTGACAAGGTTGTCCTCACGGGCTGCGGCATCGGCGAGGTGCATCACGGAGCTTATGCCGGCATGGCGCGCATGAAATCCGAATGGCTTGTGCCGCTGCCTAGAACGATGTCACCGGCGCAGGCCATGGCGATCGGCACGGCGGGATTTACCGCCATGCAATGCATCATGGCGCTGGAGCGGCACGGGCTGACGCCGGATCGCGGACCGGTGGTGGTGACGGGTGCGGCGGGCGGTGTGGGTTCTGTTGCGGTCGCTGTCCTTGCAAAGCTTGGCTGGCATGTGATCGCATCCACCGGAAGAATGACAGAAGCGGACTATCTCAAGGGGCTTGGCGCGGCAGAGGTGATTGATCGCACCGAGCTTGCCGGCCCCGTCAAGGCACTGGCCCGCGAACGCTGGGCAGCGGCCGTGGATACGGTGGGCTCGACCACACTCGCCAATGTTCTCTCCATGACGAAATACAGCGGTGCAGTGGCGGCCTGCGGCCTTGCGGGCGGCATGGATCTGCCGACCAGCGTCGCGCCCTTTATTCTGCGCAACGTCGCCTTGCTGGGTGTGGATTCAGTGGGCTGCCCGCGCGCTCTGCGGCTGGAGGTCTGGCGGCGGCTGGGAATTGATCTCGATCTCGCCAAGCTTGATACCATGACGACCATGATCGGCTTCGATGATTTGCCTGCCACAGGCGCAGCGATCCTTGATGGCAAGGTCAAGGGGCGGATCGTAGTGGAGATCGGATAGCTTCTTACTTCCCTTCTTCCGGCGGCAGCAAACTTGTGCAGTCTGCCCCAGTTTGCTGCGGGGAGAAGGTGTCATGCAGAGCATGACGGATGAGGGAGAACCTCAATTCGTCGTGGCTCTCCCTCATCCGGTCGGCATCCGCCGACCACCTTCTCCCGAGGGAGAAGGAAGGCAACGGAGCGTTCCATGCCCCTGAAATCCCGCACTGGCGGACAGCTTATCGTCGATCAGCTTCTGGTGCATGGCGTCACCGACGTTTTCTGCGTGCCCGGCGAGAGCTATCTCGCGGTGCTTGATGCGCTGCACGATGCCAGTGTGCGCATCACGGTCTGTCGGCAGGAAGCCGGAGCCAGCATGGCGGCGGAGGCTGTCGGTAAACTGACGGGCAAGCCCGGGATCTGCATGGTGACGCGCGGACCCGGTGCCACCAATGCCGCCCATGGCATCCATATCGCGATGCAGGATTCGACCCCGCTCATCATGTTCGTGGGGCAGATCGAAACCGGCATGCGCGAGCGCGATGCGTTTCAGGAACTCGACTACCGCGCGGCGTTCGGCGGCATCGCCAAATGGGCGACGGAGATCGATGATCCCGCGCGCATTCCCGAACTGATCTCCCGCGCCTTTCACGTGGCCACATCTGGTCGCCCCGGCCCGGTCGTGATCGCGTTGCCCGAGGACATGCTGGTGGAGTCCGCCGAAGTCGCAGACGCGCCTGCGTTCCGTCAGGTCGAGACCCATCCCGGCCTCACACTGATGGCTGACCTGCAAAAGCGCCTGTGGGCGGCGCAGCGCCCGATGGTGCTTGTTGGCGGCAGCCGCTGGAGCGAGAAGGCGGTGGAACGCCTCATCCGCTTTGCCGAGCGCTTCGATCTGCCGGTGGCGCCGACATTCCGTCGTCAGGCGCTGTTTCCCGCAACGCATCCGAACTTTGCGGGCGATGGTGGGCTGGGCATGAGCGCGGGCCTGTCCAAAGCGATCAGGGAGGCGGACCTCGTGCTGTGCATTGGCGATCAGCTCTCAGAGGCGTCCACCCAAAGCTACACGCTGTTCGACATTCCCGGTGACGGCAAGCGCCTGGTCCATGTCCACCCAGATCCGAACGAGCTGAACCGCACCTACGCCACCGCGCTGCCCATCAACGCGTCGCCCGAGGCGTTCACGGCGGCGGTGGAGGGCCTGCAGCCGCCCAACAGCATCGGCTGGCGCGAATGGACACGCGCCATCAACCAGAACGCGGTGGCGCAAAGTGCGCAGCCCACGCGCTCGCCCGGCGATTTGCAGATGAGCGAGGTGATAATCTGGCTGCGCAATCACCTGCCGGAAGACGCCATCTTCACCAATGGCGCGGGCAACTACGCCATCTGGATCCACCGCTTCTATCACTTCCGGAAGTACGGCACGCAGCTTTCGCCCACGTCGGGCTCGATGGGTTACGGCGTGCCGGCAGCGGTCGCGGCCAAGCGGCTGAACCCGAAAACGCAGGTGGTGTCCTTCGCGGGTGACGGCTGTTTCCTGATGAACGGCCAGGAATTCGCGACCGCAGTGCAATATGATCTGCCCATGGTGATCGTGGTCTGCGACAACGGCATGTATGGCACGATCCGCATGCACCAGGAGCGGGAGTATCCCGGGCGGGTTTCCGGCACGCATCTGAAGAACCCGGATTTCGCGGCCTATGCCCGCGCTTTCGGCGGCCATGGCGAGACTGTGCGCAGGACGGAGGAATTTGCAGAAGCGTTCAAGCGCTGCGAGGCCTCGGGCAAGCCGTCGATCATCCATTGCTTCATCGACAGCGAAGCGATCACGCCGGGCAAGACGCTGAGCGAGATCAGGGCGGAGGCTGTGGCGAAGGGGCGGTGAGGAGTGGTAAAATCTACTAACATGTCAATTGAAACACAGCTCGAAGATCTCATTGTTGAGCTTCGAGCCGGCATCCCGCAGATCGATGATCTACCGGAGTTCACGATATTCAGGGCTTTGTTGAAAGCCCTGCGTGATCCGGATAACTCTGTGGCCAGATTTCAAGCCAGTGTCCTTGCTGACGAAACTTTCGGAGACTTAAGAGACGGTTGGATTGGGTCGTCCTTAATTGGCTCTGCCATTCAGGAACATACGCTATCTCTCACACTCATTCATGCCGTACTTCAAGGGCAGAGTCCAAATCTGATCGTCAGCCAAACTCGGGCATTTGCGGAAAGAAAAACATCTGAGCTTCTAAAATTTTTCGCTGTGGCCGGAGCCTCAATTGTAGCCCCGGTTGTTTTGCACCAAACTATGCGCATTCTCCCTTGGGAGGAAGTGCCGGAGTCAAGAACGAAGACAAGGCTATCGTCCAGAAATGGTGAAATTCGTCCGTACTATCCAACTGATGAAATCGTTCCCCATCGGACAGGCGCAGGACTCGCCATTGAAATCAGTAATCCAGTAGGATTACAGCTTTTATCAAGTTGCGGTCCTCGTCCCCAATCTGGCGGAGAGTATCTCGCACACTTCGAATCAGAACGCTTGGATTATGAACGCGCCGAGGACGTGGTAAGATGCCTTTTTCTGATGAGCCAAAAGCCAGTAGGCATCATAGCGGAATGGCCGATAGCTGCTGATCCAGCGGCTGATCGGCATTTCGGTGGCCATTTGACGTATAGGAGAACGTTATTTGACCTTTCCTTCACACTGCCGAACGACGGTAAGGTTGACGGGGCTGAGCTAATTTCTTTATGGCAACGTTACTCAGACCTTCAATCTAATGATCGCGATACGATGCGTTACGTAATCGATAGATTAAATCTGGCGAAACGTCGCTCTTCGGTCGTTGATAGCGCCATTGATCTTGGTATCGCACTCGAAATGTTAATACTTCACAATCTTAAAAGTAAATCTGAACTGAAATTTCGACTATCTTTATGTGGCGCTACTTTTATTGGGGGGATGGAAAGCGATCGCAAATCGAACTTCAAGATATTGCAAAAAATCTATGACCTCCGATCAAGCGCTGTTCATAACGGTCGGCTTAGTAGAGAAAATGTAGAAATTGCACCGGCCTTAGTCGAGAATGGCATCAAGTTGGCAGCAGCTATCGCTCGAAAAGTGATCGTCCGCGGGAGATTCCCAGATTGCGAGGCCGAATACCTGTTTGGTAGCGACGACCTTGACCCTTCGACAAGCTCAGGGTGAGGCCGAATGAGGGGTCTGTTGCATAGTTGTGCGTTACTTCCCTCGGTTCGGATAACAAGCTGGATCATCCCCCCTCCCTTTGACGCATCCCGCCTTCTCTGCTAAGGCCCCGCCTCGCCTGCGACGGGCTTCAACCCTCGCAAGCGAACTTCACCTGCCCCCGACCGTTGGTCCAACAGCACCGGCGACGGACGTGTCCTGAAACCCAAGTGTTTTCAGGCGCTCTCGGGCTCCCATGGCCTTACCAAGGGGAGCGCTGACGGTTCCGGGGCAATCGCAACACGAGACGCTGGTGCAATGCCGGGTGTGGCCGCCCGATTATCGGAGATACAATGTCAGTTGCCATGAATTCGGGCCGCGAGGATTTCGCCGCCCTGTTGAATGAATCGTTCGGCTCGAACGATGCGATGGAAGGCTCTGTGATCAAGGGCAAGGTCGTCGCCATCGAGAAGGACATGGCCGTCGTCGACGTCGGTCTGAAGACGGAAGGGCGCATCGCCCTCAAGGAATTTGCAAACCCCGACAAGACCAACACCCTCAAGGTGGGTGATACGGTCGAGGTTTATCTCGAGCGCATC
>JANMFA010000286.1:0-3295 GCA_031377545.1 Hyphomicrobiales bacterium
ACGATGTGGAGGCGCTGCTGCAGATCCGGCGGCTGATCGATTTCCTGCCGTCCAACAATCTGGATGGTGTGCCCGAATGGCCAAGCGACGATCCGGTGGACCGGGTCGACACATCGCTCGATACGCTGGTGCCGGACAATCCCAACAAACCCTATGACATGAAGGAACTGATCCGGAAGGTGGCGGACGAAGCGGATTTCTTCGAGATCAGCGAGAAGTTCGCGGCCAATGTCATCACCGGCTTCGGACGGATAGAAGGCAAGACGGTGGGTTTCGTTGCCAATCAGCCGATGGTGCTGGCCGGCGTCCTGGATGCGGACGCCTCGCGCAAGGCAGCACGATTCGTGCGGTTCTGCGACGCCTTCAGCATTCCCATCGTGACGTTCGAGGATGTGCCGGGCTTTCTGCCGGGTACAGCGCAGGAATATGGCGGCCTGATCAAGCATGGCGCGAAATTGCTGTTTGCCTATTCGGAATGCACGGTACCACTGATCACGGTCATCACCCGCAAGGCCTATGGCGGGGCCTATGACGTGATGGCCTCCAAACACATCGGTGGTGATATGAACTACGCCTGGCCTTCGGCCCAGATCGCGGTGATGGGTGCCAAGGGTGCGGTTGAGATCATCTTCAGGGGCGGAACGCCCGATGAGATCCAGAAGCAGACCAAGGCCTATGAAGACCGCTTCCTCTCCCCCTTCGTGGCGGCGGAGCGCGGCTATATCGACGAGGTGATCCTGCCGCATTCCACGCGTCGGCGCATCGCGCGGGCTCTGGCGATGCTGGCAACCAAGGAGGTCGAGCGACCGTGGAAGAAGCACGACAACTTGCCTTTGTGAAGGATTGCCGCAAGAACGGGTAATCATTTCCCGTCAGGTGGCTCGTTGTGCGTTCACTGCCCTTTTTGTCTTTGCTGATTGTTGCGGGCGCCCTCTCGATCGCCCTCTTTGGTTTGGGCTGGTTCACGCCGGTCGCGTTCCCAGACACAGCCGGTTATGTTGAGGCTGCGGCCTCCGCCAACCCCTGGGGAGGACACCGGCATCCGCTTTACGGCTGGCTTCTCGGTTTCCTCCCGGGCTCGTCTTATAGCGTTGTGCCAATGGTGCAGTACGCGTTCCATCTCACTGCTGCCTTTGTGCTTTACGGAGCCGCGCGGGTTGCTGGCTTTGAGCGGCCTGCGGCGCTGGCGCTCGGGCTGGCGGTCATCCTTTCGCAGGGGCTGGTGATCTGGGGCAGGGTTGTCCTGCCGGAAATGCTGTCGGTTTCCCTGTTGGTCCTCGCATTTGCGGTTGTTCTCCTGGCGACGCGGCAACGCTGGTTCCTGGCCTTGTTGGGGTTGTATTGTGCAGCGGTCGGGCTGTCCTTTACGCTGCGGCCGATCATGCTGCCGGCCATCGTCATTCTGCCCGTCCTGTTTCTGGTGCTGTCACGCATGATCACGCGCGAGTGGTTCATCGCCCGGACAGTCCTCTTGCTGCTGTTCGGCCTGCTGCCGTTGATGGGCCAATCCCTGCATCGGCTGAACGCGGTGGGTGATTTCGGCCTTGTGTCCTTCGGGGGCTTCGCCATTTCCGGCATGACGGTGCAGATGCTGACGCCGGATGTGATGGACCGGGTGCCGGAGGTCCATCGCCCATTGGCCCAGCAGATGCTCGCTGCCAAGGATACCGCTGTGGCCGAACAGACGGCCATGCCGCTGGTTCGTAATTCGACTGGCCAGCGCTCGTTTCAGACCACAGCACTGGACGGTTTCGACACACTCGCGCGCAACTATGACGAGATCACGTGGGGCAAGCTCAGCTTCCTTCAGGGCAAGGACGAAAGCTGGGTGGACTTCAACAGCCGCATGGGTGCGGTGAACAGTGCCATCCTGCTGGCGCTGCCAGAGCGCTGGGCACTCTGGGTCGCCGGCGCATCCTCGCGGCTGATTGGCCGTTTGATGACCTATAACGTGGCTTTCCTGGCTGCGCTCGCGGCCTTCGGACTGGTGGCACTGGCCAACATGCTGCGCCATGGCACAGCACTGGCCGGTGGAGCGGGTGGCAGCTGGTCCGTGATGACGTTGGTTGTTCTGGCGTGGGTGCTATGCACCACACCGCTGACGGTGATCGCAGCATTTCCCGCACTCCGCTATGTCGACACCGGCGGCATGCTGCTGACCGCGCTGCCGCTCTACGGATTCATGCTGGCGATGATCCGTCCGTCGCGATGATCGCAATATTCGAGCTCCAGGGGCCGAGCGGCAGGCCTGCGGTCACGATCCTGACTGGAGGAGGCAGGTGCGCCGGCCATTCATCGGCGATCTGTCGCCCGTCGAGGAAGTCCATGTTCTCGGGATGGACCCAGTAGTCGAACCGGGTTCCGGCGAGCGCCCGTCGGAAAAGGCCCGGCGCGAAATGCAGCAGCGGCAGATTGGTGTGGTGCTCCACCGGGAACCAGCGGTTTGGCAAGGCGATGAAGGCGCGCCGCGCCACACGCAGATGCTCGGCGATGAAGGCCTGCCTCTGCGCGCGTCCGCCGACATGCTCGATGACAGCGTTCGAATACGCGATGTCGAAACTCTTGTCCGCAAATGGCAATTTCTCTCCGGGCTCGATGTGCGCAAACCTGCATTTCGGATAGGCCGCAAGCACGGCCTGGCCGTCACCCAGCCCGGCGCAGGTGATGTTTTCCGGCCAGGGAAGCATCTTCTCCAGGAAGTTGGCACCTTCGTTTTCGTCATCGGACACGCCAATGTCCAGGATGGTCGTCGTTGCGTTCGCCGCCATTTCGCGCATAAACAGATCGAACATCCGTCGGCGCGCCATGAGCAAGGCACGCATGGAGAGGCCGTTCTTCACGCCGTCGCGGTAATAGACCGCATCGATATTGCTGTTGTTGTCTGGCTGCGGCATCGGTTCTGGGCGCTCAGGATTTCGACTGGTTGGTGTCGCGGAACGTTACACGATCATAGAGCAGGAAATTGACGAAGAGCCCAATGATGGCGCCGATCACATAGGGCGGAACATGTCCGAGCTGCGGAAACAGCGCGTGAAAAGCCAGATACGACAGCAGGTTCGCGAACGCACCCATCGCGCTTGATGCGAGGTAACTGAAATACTCGCCCGTGACCGATCGTCCGCCTGCGACGAAGACATAACGGCGGTTGAGCAGCCATGTCGCAGACATCGCTGCCCAGGATGCGACAACTCGGCCGAGGCCGTGATGCAGCCCTAAGCCGAACAGCATACCGCTGAAGACAGACGCGTCTACAAGCATGCCAATAGCGCCAACGCCAAGGAACCTTGAGAAATTT
>JANMFA010000313.1:0-2720 GCA_031377545.1 Hyphomicrobiales bacterium
CCATAGCCAGTACAGCGCGCGATCCGCACTCTGCCACTGGTCTTCGTCGATTGTGCGTGGCAGGAAGCGCTGGATGCCAGTGCCTTCGGGCGTCACCCCGCCGCCGATCATCTCGGCGATGGAACCGGTAACGACGACGGAGGGGAGTGCCGGATCAAGCGTCTTGTGCGCCCGCTTCATCGCGCCTTCGGTGCCCTTTTGACCGAGTTCTTCCTCGGCCAGACCGGTCACGACGACGGGCAGCTCATGGGGCGGCAGCGCATCGGTATAGTGCAGCACGGATGTGATCGGCAGGTTCTCGCAACCGACCGGACCATCGATGATGACCTGCAGGCCCTTGATCGCCGTGAAGACGTAGGCCGCGCCCCAGTATCCACCAGCCCTGTCGTGATCGAGAACCAGCATCAGACGGTCTCCCCGATCGGCTTTTCGAGGGAGTTGTTCAGCGCGGATTGCATGGCCTGAAGCTTGGCCAGCTGCTTCTTCTTGAACTCGGGCCGGTCACGCGGCGTATCCAGCCAGATCCCGGAATTGTCGCCCTCGCCAACCCCCTCGAAGAAGTCCTTCATGACATCGAAGCGGGTCTTGTTGGCCATGGCGGCATTCACGACCGTTGCGAGCGAACCCGCACCGGCCACGCCCATCAGCGGACGCGCCGAGATGAGGTTGGTGAAATAGAGCGACGGCATGGCCCGCTCCTTGGCGTACTGCACGACGGGTGTGGTGCCGACCGCGAGATCAGGCTGATAGCGATCCACCGCGCGAAGATCCTGCTCGAGCGAGGCCCGGAACTGGACTTCGACACCGCGGTTCTCCAGCCACTTGAGATCAGGCTCCGACCAGCGTGTCTTGGGGCAGGCTGAGCCGACATACTTCACGTCCGCACCGCTCTCGATCAGCAGGCGTGCCACCAGCAGTTCAGAGCCTTCGTAGCCCGAGACCGTGATCCTGCCATTGATCGGCTTGGCCGCCAGCGCACCCTTGATCGCGGGAAGGAACCTGTCCTTTGCCGCAGCAATCTTGTCCGAGGATACGGAGCACACCTCGCCGATGGCGGAGAGCCAGGCATCGGTGCCATCGTGACCGACCGGCGCGGATCCGATAATCGGACGGCCCGCCGTCTCGAATTCGCGGATCGATGCCGTGTAGAAAGGATGGATTGCGGCAACAGCGGTGCAATCCAGCGCCGCGTAAAGCTCGCGCCATTCACGGGTGGGAACCACCGGACCGGCAGCAAGGCCAAGAGGCTCAAGCATCTGGCCAATTCCAACAGGATCGAGCGGGAACATCTCGCCCAGCAGCGCCACGGTCGGGCGTTCGCTGCGACCCGTGCGGGGTACCGCCACAGGCCCTTGCTCGGCTTCGGCGCGCGCATAGGCCAGCATCGCTCCGGCCAGCACGTCCTTGGCTTCCGCATGGGTCGGCACACCGAAGCCCGGCACGTCGATGCCGATGATGCGCACGCCGTCGATCACCTTGGGCAGGATGCGCAAAGGCACGCCCGACGCAGTGGGCACGCACAGGTTGATGATCACAACGGCATCATAAAGCGCCGGGTCCGCCATCAGATGCACGGCCTCGCGGATGTCCTCGAACAGCTTGCCGGTGACCAGCGTCTCGGAATTGAAAGGGACATAGCCAACAGTGCGGCGCGCGCCGTAGAAATGCGACGTGAAGGTCAGGCCATAGACGCAGCAGGCGGATCCCGAAAGGATCGTCGCCGTGCGCTTCATGCGCAGCCCGACCCGCAGTGAGCCAAAGGCCGGGCACATGCTCTGCGGCTGGTCATGCGGCCCCAGCGGATAATCCTTGGCGTACTGATCGAGGATCTCGCTCTTGCCGGCTGCAGCAGCGGCCTTCTTCAGTTCATCCTTGCCCGAATGACAGCCCAGACCCGAGGCCACCTCGCCACCCGGCTCGACCACGGGGGCAACGGGGCGGGCTTCCCGCTCACCGGGCTTGCCCTTCATGTTGTCGATCAAAGTGACCATGGTGCTGCTTTCAGGCGTTGTCGTAAACGACTTCGAGGGTCGGCTTCTCAACCACGGCGCCACCGCACATGTCGGCGAGCGATGCGGGCTGAAGCACGTAATCGCGCCCGGTCGTGGAGGCACTGAAGAGGCCCAGCAATTCGTCACCGGTCAAAGGCGTCGGACGCATCGGCGGCGCGGCAGCGACATTGGCACCGAGCGTCTCGAACAGCGGACCCCACTGGGTGTCCGGCCTGCCGATGATCTCGTATGTCGCGCTCTTGCGGCGGATATCCTCATCCGCCGGAATGGAGGCCAGCACCGGGATACCGACGCGCTTCGCGAAAGCCGCAGCTTCACCCGTGCCGTCATCCTTGTTGATCACGATGCCCGCGACACCGACATTGCCGCCTAGCTTACGGAAATACTCCACCGCCGAACAGACGTTGTTGGCAACATAGAGCGATTGCAGGTCGTTGGAGCCAACAACGATGACCTTCTGGCACATGTCGCGGGCGATCGGCAGGCCGAAGCCGCCGCAGACCACATCGCCCAGGAAGTCGAGCAGCACGTAGTCGAAGCCCCAGTCATGAAAGCCCAGTTTTTCCAGCAGTTCGAAGCCATGGATGATGCCGCGTCCGCCGCAACCGCGACCGACCTCGGGACCGCCGAGTTCCATGGCGTAGACGCCATCGCGCACGAAGCAGACGTCTCCGATCTTCACGTCCTCGCCGGCGAGCTTCTTCTTGG
>JANMFA010000315.1:0-6071 GCA_031377545.1 Hyphomicrobiales bacterium
CTGAATCCCAAGCTTTTGTAGGCGCTACCGCGTGGGCACCGGCTTCTCGCCGCGATAATCATAGAACCCGCGCTTGGTCTTGCGGCCAAGCCAGCCCGCCTCGACGTACTTCACGAGGAGGGGACAAGGCCGGTACTTCGAATCTGACAGACCCTCGTGCAGGACCTGCATGACGGACAGGCAGGTGTCGAGGCCGATGAAGTCCGCCAGTTGCAGCGGCCCCATCGGGTGGTTGGCGCCAAGCCGCATCGCTGTGTCGATCGCATCGACCGAGCCCACGCCTTCATAGAGCGTATAGACCGCCTCGTTGATCATCGGCAGGAGGATGCGGTTGACGATAAAGGCAGGAAAATCCTCCGACAGCGTGACGGTCTTGCCCAGCGCCGTGACGAAGTCACGCGACGCCTTGTAGGTCGCATCATCCGTGGCGATGCCGCGGATCACCTCCACGAGCTGCATCACGGGCACCGGGTTCATGAAATGGATGCCGATAAACCGCTCTGGCCTGTCCGTTGACGAGGCGAGCCGCGTGATCGAGATCGATGAGGTGTTGCTGGCCAGGATCGCGGTCGGCTACAGCACCTTGCAGACGCCGGCATAGATCTTCTTTTTGGTCTCCTCGTTCTCGGTCGCGGCTTCCACAACGAGGTCACAATCCGAGAGAACCTCCTGCGCCGTCCCGCTTGAGATGCGGTCGAGCGCGGCCTTGCGGGCGCTGTCATCAATCAGGCCTTTCTGCACCTGCCGGGCCAGATTCCCGGTGATGGTGGCCAGGCCCGCCTCGATCCGGTCCGCGCTGATATCGTGCAAAACGACCTCATGACCACCCAGCGCCGCCACATGCGCAATGCCATTGCCCATCTGTCCTGCACCGATAACGCCAATCTTGCGGATCTCAACCATCTGGGTCCGAATTCCTTGTCACACCTGATTTTCGGCGGATCATTGCCTCCCGCAATGCATCACGCAAGATAAACTAACGACGAGGCCACAAAAAGGCTCCGAAGAGTTCAGGCTTGGCCTTCGCCTGCGATGAAGGCTAAGAGAAATTCCTGACACATTGATGGCCTTTCCCATGCCGCTGCCACCTTCACCGACCCTTGCCGACATCCGCGCGGAGATCGACCGGCTGGATGCGGGGATGCATGCGCTGCTGATGGAGCGCAGCGAGGTCATCGAGACGCTGATCCGGGTCAAGGGCACAACCGCCAGCGGCTCTGCCTTCCGCCCCGCAAGGGAAGCCGATGTGCTGCGCCGCCTGGTCGAGCGCCACAGGGGGCTGTTGCCGCTGGACACAGTGGAGAGCATCTGGCGGGTCATCATTTCCACTTTCACCTATGTGCAGGCCCCGCATTCCGTCCATGCCGACATCACCGGCGATGAGGCGGCTATTCGCGATACTGCGCGGTTCCATTTCGGCTTCACGGTGCCCTTCATCACCCATGGCAGCGCATCTGAGGTGATCCGGGCGGTGGATGAATCCAAGGGTGATCTGGGCATTTTCCGGCTCGATCAGTCGGCGGAAGCAGGGCCCTGGTGGCGGATGCTGGAAGACGCGAAGGCACCCAAGATCATTGCGCGGCTGCCGTTCGTCGAGCGGCCTGACCATCCAGCGGGACTGCCGGTCTATGTTATCTCCAAGCCTCTGGCTGAAGCGGCGGTGCGCGAGGTTATCGTGGCTTCCCTGACGGTCGAGCGCTGGAAACCCGACGCGCCCGTCAAGCTCGCGAAGCTCGGTATGAAGGTCGTGATGACTGGCGGAACCCACGCGGCGCTTTCGGTGCTGACGGCGCATCCCGAATCGCTGTCCCCCAGTTTCATCACTGCAACCTTGACGGACATGGGCTGCGGCTCGGTGCGCTACACGGAGATCGGTGGCCACACCGCGCCGTTTTCTGTTACAGCCTGAAAAATTCCCATTCTGCAGGATCCTTCGTTATGAGCGCTGCCCTTCAACGCCCCGTTCCCCGCCCCGGTATCATGCAGATCGAGGCATACATGCCTGGCAAGTCGGTCGCGGCGCCTGGCGTCACGAAGATTCACAAGCTGTCTTCCAACGAAACTCCGCTGGGCGCCAGCCCGAAGGCGCAGGCAGAATTGATGGCGCTGGCGGGCAAGCTGGAGCTCTATCCGGACGGCTCGTCCACGGCTTTGCGCGAGGCCATCGGTGCCAAGTTCGGCCTCGATCCGGCTCGCCTCATCTGCGGCTCCGGCTCGGACGAATTGCTGTCGTTGATTACCAATGCGTTCATGGGGCCGGGCGATGAGGGCCTCTACAGCGAGTATGGCTTTCTCGTTTACAAGATCGCGATCCGCGCAGCCAGTGGCACTCCCGTGATGGCGAAGGAAAAGAACTTTGCGACGGATGTCGATGCGTTGATCGCAGCCGTCACACCGCGCACCAAGATCGTCTATCTCGCCAATCCCAACAATCCGACGGGCACCTACATACCGTTCGACGAGGTGAAGCGCCTGCATGCGGCCTTGCCGCCGCATGTCCTGCTGGTGCTCGATGCCGCCTATGCAGAGTATGTCCGGCGCAATGACTACGCTTCGGGGCTCGAACTTGTCGCCACGTCAGAGAACGTCGTGATGACCCGCACATTCTCGAAGATCTATGGCCTGGCCAACCTGCGTCTCGGCTGGATGTATGGACCTGCGCATGTCGTTGACGCGATCAACCGCATCCGTGGCCCTTTCAATGTCAACGGCGCGGCCATCGCGGCGGGCGTCGCGGCTATTCAGGATCAGGCCCATGTCGATGCTGCCATCGAACACAACGAGGCGTGGCTGCCGGTGCTGACAGCGGAAATCGAGAAGCTTGGCATCAGTGTCACGCCCAGCGTCGGAAATTTTCTGCTGCTGCATTTTGATGCGGGTGGCACGAAGACGGCCAAGGCAGCGGATGCGTTTCTGGCGTCCCGCGGTCTCGTGTTGCGGGCTGTGGGAGCCTACGGCCTGCCAAACGCCCTGCGCCTGACCATTGGTAGCGCCGAGGCAAACCGTCTGGTGATCGCGGCGCTGGCCGAATTCATGAAGAGCGCCTGACCGCCATGAAGCCAGCCAGCATGAAGCCAGCCAGCGTGAAGCCATTGTTCGAGCGCATTGCCATCGTCGGCATGGGCCTGATCGGCTCATCGATCGCACGCGCCGTTCGCGACAAGCATCTGGCCGGGCACATCACCGCAATTGATGCTTCCTCACCAGTGGCAAAGCGCGTGAAGGAACTGGGCATCGCGGATGCCTCCACGAGCACCATCGCCAAAGGTGTCGAGAACGCCGATCTTGTCATCCTGTGCGTGCCGGTCGGCGTGAACGGCAAGGTCACCAAAGCGATGGCGAAGGGCCTGAAAGCGGGTGCCATTGTGTCCGACGTGGGCTCGGTGAAGGCCGCTGTCGTCAAGGCCGTGCAGCCGCATCTGCCGGATGGCGTGCATTTCGTACCGGCACATCCGGTCGCGGGCACCGAACATTCCGGCCCTGATGCGGGCTTTGCCAGCCTTTTTGCCAACCGGTGGTGCATCATCACCCCGCCCGAAGGCACCAATCCCCTGGCGACCGCCAAAGTCGAGGCTTTCTGGAAGGCCATCGGCTCCAAGGTTGAGATCATGACGCCTGAGCATCATGATCTTGTCCTCGCCGTCACCAGCCACATACCGCATCTGATTGCCTACAACATTGTCGGGACGGCGGATGATCTGGAGGCCGTCACCAAGGGCGAGGTTATCAAGTTCTCGGCTGGTGGCTTCCGTGATTTCACCCGCATCGCAGCGTCGGATCCCACGATGTGGCGTGACGTGTTCCTGCACAACCGTGAGGCGGTGCTGGAGGTTCTGGGCCGCTTTCAGGAGGATCTTTTCTCGTTGCAGCGCGCCATCCGATGGGGTGAGGGCGACAAGCTTTTTGACCTCTTCACGCGCACCCGGGCCATCCGCCGTGGCATCATCCAGATGGGGCAGGAAACACCCGAGCCCGACTTCGGCCGCAACAAGAAAGTCTGAATTTTCAGCGACTTGCCTTGTTTCAGGCCTGATATCGGAATGGAATCTTTTTCAAGATTCTTTTCCCTGACAGCGATCCAATTCCCGGATATGTACGTAGAATAGCAGAGGTTGGCGTACGGGAGGGTATGATGGCTCAGTTGGTTGGCGTGCGGCGTGGCTTCGTGAAGGCGGCGATGAACGCGCCGTTTCTGACCCGCGAGGATGAACGCGCATTGGCGGTCGCCTGGGCAGAGCGGAAGGATGAGCGCGCGCTCCACAAGCTGGCCCATGCGCATATGCGGCTGGTGATCGCGATCGCCGCCCGTTTCAGGAATTATGGTCTTGCGATGCCCGACCTGATCCAGGAGGGCCATGTCGGTCTGCTCGAAGCTGCCGCACGATTTGAGCCCGAGCGCGAAGTGCGCTTCTCGACCTACGCAACATGGTGGATCCGCGCCTCGATCCAGGATCACATCCTGCGCAACTGGTCGATCGTGCGCGGTGGCACGAGTTCCGCCCAGAAAGCCTTGTTCTTCAACCTGCGCCGTCTGCGGGCCCGCATCACGCAGGCCGCGGGTTCCAATGCCTCGCTCGATGCGGTCTATACCGAAATCGCAACCGCGATCGGGGTATCCAAGATTGACGTTGCGACCATGGCGGCGCGCCTTTCGGGCCCCGATACATCGCTCAATGCCCCGCTGTCAGAACAGGATACGGGCGGCGCCAGCGACCGCATGGACTTTCTCGTCGACAGCAAGCCGTTGCCGGACGAGGTCGTGGAGGAAAGCATCGACAGCGCCCGCCGCGTTGGCTGGTTGCGGTCTGCCTTGAGTGTGCTCTCCGACCGCGAAGTCCGCATCATCCGTGAACGCCGCCTGCAGGACAATGCCGCGACGCTGGAATCGCTGGGCGAGAACCTCGGCATTTCGAAAGAGCGCGTGCGCCAGATCGAGAACCGTGCGCTGGAGAAGCTCAAGCGTGCCTTGCTGGACATGCATCCCGAAGCACGGGTTGCATTCGTCTAGCCTCCGCGAAGTCCAAATGCTCAACCATCCGCTTGACGCGCTCCCCCGTCTGCGTGCCACATGGGCGAAAGACAGGGGAGAAACATCATGACACCAAAAGACCGGATCGGTTTCATCGGCGTGGGCTATATGGGCCACGGCATGGCGAAGAACCTGCTGGAAAAGGGTTTTCCGGTTGCGATCATGGGCAACCGCAACCGCACGCCAGTTGACGCGCTGGTGGCGAAAGGTGCCGTGGAAGTGAAGACACCCGCCGAATTGGCAAAGGCATCCGACATTATCTTTCTCTGCGTCACCGATTCATCCGTGGTGGAGAAATTGATTCGGGGTGCCGATGGCATCAAGTCGGGGGCCAGCAAGGGCCTGATCATCGTCGATACATCGACGGCCAATCCCGTATCGACGCTGGAACTGGCGGCGGAGTTGGCACCGCTGGGTGTCACTTTGTGTGACGCGCCGTTGAACGGTACGCCGGCCCAGGCCGAAACAGGCGAGCTTGGCGCAATGATTGGTGCGGATGCGGCAACGCTGGCACGCATCACTCCTGCGGTGAGTGCCTGGGCCATGCGTATCCGCCACATTGGCGGTGTGGGCTCGGGCCATCAGATGAAACTGCTCAACAACTTCGTCGCGATGGGCTACGGCGCGATCTATGCGGAAGCACTGGCGCTCAGCCGGAAAGTCGGCATCACGCCACAGGTTTTCGACAGTGTGATCCGGGGCAGCCGCATGGATTGCGGATTCTATCAGACCTTCTTCAAATACGTGCTGGAGGGTGACCGCAACGCCCATGTGTTCTCGTTGAACAACGCATTGAAGGACATGCGCTATCTGGAATCGATGGCGGATGCCGCCAAGCTCTCGAATCCGGTGGGCAATGCTGTGAAGAATTCCTACGCCATTGCGGTCAGCCAGGGACGCGGCGAGGAATACGTGCCGATGGTGTCGGATGCAATTGCGCAGCTTAACGGGGTGAAGCTGTAATGCCTCATCCCTTCTCCCGGGGGAGAAGGCAAGGAAAACTCACTCCGCCGGAGCACGTGCTGCGAGAGCCTCGAAATCG
>JANMFA010000373.1:0-3084 GCA_031377545.1 Hyphomicrobiales bacterium
GTCCATATCGTGGCGCACAGCATGGGCACGTTGCTGACCGTGGAGGCCCTGCGACAGATCTGGGCACGGCATGGCGATGCCATGGCCAACCGTCTGGGCGCTGTGGTGCTGGCGTCGGCAGACATCGACTTTGACCTGTTCGAAAATGCCCTCAAACGCCTGCGCACGCTGGTTCCGCGCATCACGGTGATTTCCTCCACGGGCGACCGGGCGCTGGAAGTGTCGCGCCGCCTAGCGGGTGGTGTTGCCCGCACGGGTGCCGCCACCCGCGAGCAGCTGGAGGGCCTGGGCGTCCGCGTGGTGGATGCAACGGAGCACGGCGGCTGGGTCTCGGTGCGCCACGACCTGTTCCTCAGCGATCCTGATGTCAGGGCCGTGGTGCAAAGGTCGATCGAGCGCGGGCGCGCCTGATCGCGGGCGACCATCAGGAATGATTGATACCCCCAGTTCATTCTGCGCTCACTCGGAATCGGCACAAATATCTGAAATATATCGTTATTTGTATTGTGCCGTCAGATACGCCCGATCATGCTTGGGAACCACCCTGCCAGTCCCACGTTAAGTCAATGGCAACTCGGACTGATGAACCGGAACAATGCGCTGGTCCGATGAACACCCGCGTCTGTTGCAATCGCCATGACAAGCACAATGGCGGTCAGGACGGACAATAAATCATCATGCTGCACGTGGAAAATGCAGCAAGATGACCTTCAACAGGAGCTGGCCCCGTTGGGGCCGGTCACACTCGGTTCGTGTCTCCCGAAGTATCGGACACGCCGTGAGTTTATCGTTCCGCTGAGATCACGGTCTTGCTTTTCTTTCGCGCTGGAAGCGTCATGACCCCACCTGATGTCAGTTCCACACCTGGAAGATCGGTCGCCGCTGCGCAACTCGCAGCACTGGTCCAGCGCATGGAAGGTCGTGTTGACAAGGTCAGCCTGGGTGAGGTTGTCGACGGGCTGGGTAGTGCGGGCATCGGGATGGTGCTGCTCGTCCTGTCCCTACCTGCGCTCATCCCGATTCCGGGTCCGGTTGGAGTCGTTTTCGGCTTTTTTGTCGCGCTTGTCGCGCTGAAGCTCATGCTCGGAGCCAAGCGGATCATGCTGCCAAACTTTGCACGAGAATGGCTCTTACCGGCATCCGCCGTGAGGGCATTCGCTGCCAAGGGTGAGCCGATCTTGCGAACGGCTGAGGCATGGCTGCGCCCCCGTCGCATGCTGATCCTGACAGGCAGAACCGGGCGCATGGCGCTGGGGCTGCCGATCATGCTGATGGGCCTGGCGGTTGCCCTGCCGGTGCCGACGGGCAACGTTCCGCCCGTGGCGAGCCTGATCGCCCTCTCGCTGGGGCTGATCAACCGTGACGGGCTCGCCGTCATCGTTGGTCTCGTCCTTGCGGTCGTTGCTGTCGGATGGTTTGCAGTGCTGTTTTTCTTCGGAGCAGAAATGTGGCTTTGGGTGACGTCCTGGACATCCTGAATTCCTGATTGCCCGGCCCTTCGAGCGGCAATCAACCGCGCCCGCTATTCCGCCGCGGCAACCGGAGGCTGGGCATAACCAAGCTTCAGATTGAGCTTGTCGAGCAGCCTGGCAGCCGCCTCCGGAATGTTGGTGCCCGGTGGAAACACCGCCGCTGCGCCCATATCAAGCAGTGTCTGCACATCCTCGGGCGGGATGACACCACCGACCACCACCATGATATCCGGGCGGCCCTGCTGGGCCAGCGCGCTCTTCAGCTCCGGTACCAGCGTCAGATGGCCCGCCGCCAGCGACGAGACGCCGATGACATGGACATTGCCTTTCACGGCATCCGCGGCTGCTTCTTCCGGCGTGGCGAAAAGATGGCCGATCTCGACATCGAATCCGAGATCCGCGAAGGCCGAGGCGATGACCTTCTGGCCACGGTCGTGTCCGTCCTGCCCCATCTTGGCCACGAGGATCTTGGGCGCGCGGTTGTCATTGTCGCGAAAGGCCCGCGTCATACCGCGCACGCGGTCGATGACGGGATTGTCGTTGCCGAAGCTGCGGGAATAGACGCCGGAGATCACCTTGATTTCCGCCTTGTGACGGCCCCAGGCCTTTTCCAGCGCCAGCGAAATCTCGCCCACCGTCGCCTTCGCGCGGGCAGCGTCCACGGCCAGCTTGAGCAGATTGCTCTGCATATCCGAGCCGCCCTTCTGTCCGGCCGCATGGGTGAGCGCAGCAAGCTTACCTGTACTTCTGCCGGGTTTCGCTCCGCCCTGAGCTGCGCCAGCTTGGCGAGTTGCGCGGCGCGCACGGCAGCGTTGTCCACCTTCAGAACTGGGATCGGTGGTTCCGACAAGGGCTGGTACTTGTTGACGCCCACGATCACATCGGCACCGCTGTCGATGCGGCCCTGCCGCTCGGCGGAGGCTTCCTCGATCCGCAGCTTGGGGATGCCCGCCTCGATGGCTTTGGCCATGCCGCCCAGCCGCTCCACCTCCTGAATATGACCCCAGGCCCGGTTGGCCAGATCCGCCGTCAGCCGCTCCACATAATAGCTGCCGCCCCACGGATCGATGATGCGCGTGGTGCCTGATTCCTGTTGCAGAAGAAGCTGCGTGTTGCGGGCGATACGCGCGGAGAAATCCGTTGGAAGCGCCAGCGCCTCGTCCAGCGAATTGGTGTGCAGGGATTGCGTGCCGCCCTGTGTTGCCGCCATCGCTTCCACCATGGTGCGCACGGCGTTGTTCATGACGTCCTGCACTGTCAGCGACCAGCCAGAGGTCTGGCAATGCGTGCGCAACGGCAGGCTCTTCTCGTTCTTCGGGTTGAAGTCCTTGACCAACCTCGCCCAGATCAGCCGTGCCGCGCGCAGCTTGGCCACCTCCATGAAAAAATTCATGCCGATGGCCCAGAAGAATGACAGGCGCGGCGCGAAGGTGTCCACATCCAGCCCCGCCGCCAGTCCGGCGCGCAGATACTCCACGCCGTCCGCCAGCGTGTAGGCCAGTTCCAGATCCTGCGTCGCTCCGGCCTCCTGCATGTGGTAACCGGAGATGGAGATGGAATTGAACTTCGGCATCTCTTTCGCGGTGAAGGCGAAGATTTCCGCGATGATCCG
>JANMFA010000386.1:0-4572 GCA_031377545.1 Hyphomicrobiales bacterium
TCATAGACATGGCCCCATTTCAGCTTTGTCTGGGCTGTGGCTGGAACGGCCAGAACGGAAAGGCTGGCGAAAGCGGCGAGCGCCGCGAATGTCCGTCTCTTCATGATGACTTCCTCCGGGTTGCAGGTCTTTTCTTAAAAATGCACGACTTGCGCGATCAACGCAGTTGTCAATTCGTCAGACCAATTGACCCGAAGCTATCGGCGCGGGGATCACGGTGTCAAGGTGATCGTGTCATCGCAGATTGAAACCGGATCCCGCCACGGTTTCTCGCGAGAGCGCACCCATGTCCCAGGCGATGCCGAGCCCTGGCTCCTGCGAGGGGAAAGCCCGCCCGTTCGTCCTCGCCATGGGTGCAGTCGTCAGCGTGTCCAGCTGTGGGATGTATTCGACCCAGCGCGCGTTGGGCACGGCACAGCACAAGGCCACATGCAGTTCCATCAGGAAATGCGGGCAGACCGGGATGTTGAAGGTTTCCGCCAGATGCGCGACCTTGAGCCAGGGCGTGATGCCCCCGATGCGTGCGACATCGACCTGCACGACGGAGCAGGCGTTGCGCTGGAGATACTCGCGAAAATGCAGGTGGCTGTAGAGACTCTCGCCAACAGCAATGGGGATCGATGTCGAAGCCGACAGCCGCTCATGTCCCGAGAGATCATCCGCCGTCAGCGGCTCCTCGAACCAGGCAATGTCGAGGGGTTCGTAATGCCGGGCGCGCCGGATCGCTTCATCCACGTGAAATGCCTGATTGGCATCGGTCATGATCTCGAATGTGTCGCCGAGGGCCGTTCTCACCGCGGAAAGGCGTGCCACGTCCTCACGCACATGTGGTCGCCCCACCTTGATCTTTGCACCCTTGAAGCCCTTGTCCCTTGCCTGCAGTGCATCATCCACCAGCGCCTGCGGCTCAAGATGCAGCCAGCCGCCCTCGGTCGTGTACATGGCCACGCTGTCCTGCGCGCCGCCGGCCATGATGTGCAGCGGCAAACCGGCCTTTTTGCAGCGCAGATCCCACAGCGCGGTATCGATGGCCGCCAGCGCCAGTGACGTGATCGCGCCGACAGAGGTCGCATGGGTCGCGAACAGCAGGTCACGCCAGATCCGCTCGATTTCGCTGGCCTCGCGCCCGATCAGGGCGGGCAGCAGTGTGTGCTCCAGCAGCTTCATGACCGATGGACCACCGGTGCCAATGGTGTAGCTGTAGCCGATGCCCGATGCGCCGTCGGAATCTGTAATGCGCACCATCGGTGTTTCCTGGCTGACAAAGGACTGGATCGCGTCGGTGCGCTTCACCCTGGGCTTGAGGTCGATCATCCAGGCGTCGATGCGTGTGATTTTGGCCATTGTGATACCCCGGGGTGGTCCTGGCGGAAAACGTAGGGCCGTAGTGGTTCGCTATGCAAGCGGCGTAAGTTTTCGTGTGACAAGCTGACGGCGGATTGCCTATCGTTCCATCATGTCGATCACTCTGACCATTCTGGGCTCAAAGGGCGGCCCGGCCATCCGGCCCGGCGGCCCGTCGCCGACTTCCATGCTGCTCGACGTGGACGGCAAGCTCTATGTCGTGGATTGCGGGCTGGGCGTCACGCGCGGGCTTGTCGAGGCGGGGCACTCGCTGCGAAGTCTCTCCACGATCCTGATCACCCACCACCATTCCGATCACAATCTGGAGTTCGGCAACCTGATCCACACCGCGTGGTGCGCCGGTCTGGGAACCCCGGTGACCGCCTATGGTCCCAGGGGGCTGGCCGCCATGTGGCCCGCGTTCTGCGCGCTCAACGCCTTCGATATCGCCACGCGCATTGCCGATGAGGGCCGCCCGCCGCTCGAACCCATGGTCTCGGTGAAAGACTTTGCCGAGGGGCTGGTGTTCGATGATGGCACGGTGAGTGTCATGGCGATGCGCAACCACCATCCGCCTGTCACGGACAGTTTTGCCCTCCGCTTTGTGGTCCGCCAGACTGCGGGCAACAAGGTCATCGTCTTTTCCGGCGATACGGCTTTCATTCCCGAGATGATCTCTTTCGCGCGGGATGCCGATGTCCTCGTGCATGAGGCGATGTACCTGCCCGGTGTGGACAGGCTTGTCGCAAAGACGCCCAGCGCCAACCGGCTGCGCGAGCATCTCATGGCCAGCCACACACTGGTGGCGGATGTGGGCTGCATCGCGCGCGACGCCGGGGTGAAGCATCTCGTCCTCAACCATCTCGTGCCTGCCGATGATCCTGAGACCAGACCGGAGCATTGGGAGGTGGAGGTGCGCACGGCCTATGCGGGGGCGCTGACGGTGGCGCGGGACGGGGTGAAGATCGGGGTGTGATTGTCATCCCCAGCGAGGGCTCTTCCCCTCCGCTGCGCTGCGCTTCGGTCCGGGATGGCAGGCTCCTACGTCATTTCCCTCATTATGCGGAAACCGGCTCTGCCCTAAGCTTCGCAGATGCTGAAGCGGATCGTCCTTCTTTACGCAATGCTCGGCCCAGTTGCCGGAGCTGCCCTGTATGTCGGGCTGTCGGCGCTTGCTTCCGCCTTCCATCTCCGCCCCGACATCTTCCTCGATCCGCGATTCTTCGGCGCGACATTGTCCGCCAACCTGCATCTCGTCACATGGCAGATCGCGGTATCGGCCCCGGTGACTCTCCTGCCGGCACTGCTCACGGGATGGATGACAGCACGGCGGATCGCGCACGCAACGGACTGCCCGTGGTGGCTGAGTTGCCTCTATGGTGGAGTTTTCAGCGGCGGACTTGCCATGGTCGGCCTCGGCCTCGGACATATCCTGATGCCGCAGCTATCGATCATACCGCCGGTCGCAGGCGGATCAGCGCTCATCGCGCTGATCGGTTTCGTGGGAACCTGGCCTTGCTGGCGGCTGGCGACAGCGGCTTCTCCGGCTTACCGCAATTCCCCGCAGAACCTCTGAATCCGGCGGCAGGCTTCTTCCAGTTTATCGTCCGACGTGGCGTAGGAGATGCGGAAGTTGGGACCGAGTCCGAAGGACGAGCCATGCACCGCCGCAACGCCTTCCGTTGCCAGCAGCTCCAACACCAGATCCTCGTCCGTCTCCAGTTTCTTGCCTGAAGGCGCGATCTTGCCCATCAGCGCCGAGCAATCCGGATAGACGTAGAATGCGCCTTCCGGCACCGGGCACTTGAGGCCGCGCGTCTGGTTCAGCATCGAAACCACGAGATCACGGCGGCGCTCGAAGGCCGCGCGGAACTGCGGCAGATGGGCCTGCGAACCGGTCAGTGCTTCCACCGCTGCCCATTGCGAGATGGAGCATGTGCCTGACGTCTGTTGGCCCTGAACATTGTCCATGGCCTTGATCAGATGCTCCGGACCCGCAGCATAACCGATGCGCCAGCCCGTCATGGCGTAGGATTTGGACACACCGTTCATGGTCAGCGTGCGCTCGTAGAGATTGGGCTCCACTTCGGCCGGTGTGCAGAACTTGAAGTCGCCGTAGACAAGATGCTCGTACATGTCGTCGGTCAGGATCCAGACATGCGGATGCTTCATCAGCACGTCGGTGATTGCCTTCATCTCGGCCCATGAATAGGCCGCACCGGAAGGGTTTGATGGCGAGTTGAGGATAATCCACTTCGTCTTCGGCGTGATGACCTTGTCGAGATCGGCCGCCTGGATCTTGAACTGCTTTTCCAGAGTTGTGTGCACGAATGTTGGCGTACCACCGCACAACGCCACCATCTCAGGGTAGCTGACCCAATAAGGTGTCGGGATCACCACCTCGTCGCCCGGGTTCAAGGTCGCCATCAACGCATTGAAAATAACATGCTTACCGCCCGTGCTGACGATGGTCTGCGAGGCCTTGTAGTCGAGGTTGTTCTCGCGCTTGAACTTGGCTGCAACCGCCGCACGCAGTTCAGGTATGCCGGCGACCGGCGTGTATTTTGTCTCGCCCCGGCGGATGGCGGCGATGGCAGCTTCCTTGATGTTGTCGGGGGTGTCGAAATCCGGTTCGCCCACTGACAGCGAAATCACGTCCTTGCCTGTGGCTTTCAAATCCCTGGCTTTCTGCGTCAGGACGATCGTGGCGCTTGGCTTGATGCGGGACAGGGCGTCGGCGATGAAGGCCATGGGAAAGCTCCGGGAAAGAACAGTGCGGCAAAGCGCGCGCTTTCCCTAATCGCCGCTCTCACGCGGGACAAGCCAGAATCCGTCATTGAACCAACAAACGGCTGCGATGGGCTGCATATGCGAAAAGCGGATGCCTTCAGTTCATGACCCTGATGGAGCCTGTGGTTGCCGGTGCCTCGATCTCCGCAACGGTTTCGTCCGTGTGGATCGCATAGGTCCAGAGCGTGGCGGCAGCCAGCGTCAATCCGGCCACCAGGATGATCGGCAGCACGAAGACCCTGGGCAGGACCTGGGCCAGACCACCGATATGCAGTGATCGGAGAGAGCGAGGCCGCATCAGACCAATCTGTGGGCGGGAGCGCAAACCAGAACTCGCGGGCATGGGTCATCTCCGTGTTCGCAGGACAGGCATTCAATTGATGGCAAATCATGTGACTGAATTATGTTTTTTTCATTCTGCCCGCGCACGATCGCCCC
>JANMFA010000251.1:0-6015 GCA_031377545.1 Hyphomicrobiales bacterium
TAAGACTCGAAGATTGATTCAAGGCTTCTTTTTGGAGGATGCCTTGGGCGAACGGATTGGTCTTTCGGACGAGGAATGGTCGGTGATCGGGCCTTTGCTGCCTGCGGAGCGCGGGCGTGGCTGCCGCCCGGCACAGGATAACCGCCGCTATTTCGAGGGCATGATGTGGCTGGCGCGGACGGGCGCTCAGTGGCGGCATCTTCCGGACGATTATGGCAAATGGAACAGCGTCTTCCGCCGCTACCGGCGCTGGGTGGAGGTTGGTGTCTTTGATGCCATGCTGGAGAGCCTGGCGGAGTTGGTCGAACGAGACCCCTCCGCCGACATGATCGACAGCACGGTCGTCCGGGCGCATCACTGCGCAATCGGCATAAAAAGGGGACTCAAAAAACCCAGGCGCTTGGCCGATCGCGCGGCGGATTCACCACAAAGCTCCACGCCCGTTGTGACGCCCAAGGTCGCCCGCTCGGCTTCGTCCTGACAGGCGGAGAAGCCCACGACATCAACGGCTTCGCACCTCTGCTCCAGATGATCGCCGATAAGATCGAAGCGCTGCTGGCCGATAAGGGCTACGATGCCGACGCCATCCGGGAAGAATTGGCAAAGGCTGGGATCGAAGCCGTCATTCCGGCAAAGCGGAACCGAAAGAACCCGGCGCCACATGACGCCGAGAAGTACAAATGGCGCAACCTCATCGAGAGACTGTTCAGCAAGCTCAAGAACTGGCGGCGTGTCGCCACACGATACGACAAGAGCAAGGAGTCCTATCTCGGCTTCGTCGCCATCGCCGCAGTCAAACTATGGCTACCCTTTGTCCACGAAGCCTAGCCAGCGCAATTCACTTCCAATAGCCTCCGGAATCGCCCAAAACTGCGAAAGACATTTTCGTTTCTTGACGCGCTAAATTTCATGGAGCTCCTGATTTGAATGCTGCTTGCTTTGGCTTGGAATTCCTGGGGATGTGCAAGTATGATCCCCAAGCACCATCTCCATCCTACTTTACGATTGGTGATGCAGTCGCAGCGCTGGCATTTACCTTTGCGATTCAGCAATTCCTGAAGCCTATCTACCTTTTTAGACTCCGTGCGATGGGCGTCAGGTTTTCCTACATCGTTTGCGCTGTTTTTATTGGCGCACTTTTTACGGTTATATCCGCTGCCGTGCCGAGCATCGTCCTTCTACGTGGGACAGTATTGGGTCACCCAGTAAACTGGGAAATTGCTGCTGGGCTTATCATCGGCATTGCCTACGCCGGAGTCGCGACCATCACCCTTCGACCGGCTATCGTTACCAAACGTAATGTTGAGAATTTCACATGGGCTGGAGCCCAACTGCTGAGTGAGGCGACGGATGAAGATCGGTTGAGCTTTGCCAAAGATGTTCTGAGTGGCCGAAACATCCAGAGGCTTGTTGAGTTTGCTGGAGAGTTTCAGCGAGCTGAAGGGCATGCCATTAACATCGAGTTCGAGAAGCTTCGGGAGCAAGGCCGAGAAGGCGAGGGTATCCGAGGGCGTCTACCAATCAGTCCATTTTATGCCTTCGCCCGGCGAGACGAATTAAAATTGGCTGGCCACGCATGGCATTTACTTCAATTGCTGTCAGACCGAGATTTTTGCCGCGTCGTGATCACACGCCACTCTTGGGGCTTCCTGCGTTCAATTATACCGTTGGCTGATTCCAATACGAATACCGAAGGGGCGAAAGCATTTGTTCAGGCTGTCGCGTGGCAAGCCCTGATGCAAGACGATAGCATGCTGGCCAGGGAGGACGGTTATGAAGGATTTGGATGGAGCCGAGACTTTGCAAAGGAATTTTTTGGAAATCATAAAATGCGTACTTTTGAGCCGCTGAATGGGTTCGGTTCAATCGGGATCGGCGCTCCAAGCGTAGGGTTTGTTTCTCGCTTGAATATCGCGGCCAAATTGATGGTCAGTTCAGAAATTGGAAAGCGGGGTTTTTGGGATAGCCAATCGACGTTCAGCGTGGCGCATGTATACGAAAGAATATCAAGCAACGTCAGCCTCGAGCTCTCGCAGAACAAAAAGCCTGATTATTTCTTTGAATTTGAGCAAGGAATAGTCAATTTATCAGAATTAATGACCGCCTCCTTGGAGGCTTGTGATCCTCGTGTTTACAACTTGCTTTTTGCGAAAGACCTCCAAAAATATCGGAGTGATTCAGTTGGGCGAATTACCAAACTTATATGCGAAGGCTTAAATTGCGTATCAAATCCGTCCAAAATTGACGATTTTTCTGTTTATTCATTCGCTAGGACAATTCTAGATAGTATATTTGAGCGCTTTGGAGATGTGCCGATAGGGCTTTCTCCACTCCAACAAGCCGTAACAATTAAGCTGGTTGAAAAAATTAAGGAAAATATGAACGGTTACTATCCGACGCTTTCGCGCGTTCTATTGGAAATTATAGGTCCATATCAAACCAGTGTACCAGAAAAGCCCGGATCAGCAGCCGCAATTCTCAAAGACGCAGTTTATTCGGAGCTTAAACGCCTGCCAGCACTTTATGAAAAAAGCCCGGAAAAAGTGGCCGAGCGCCTGCCAGCAAATGTCGCTTACGACCACGCCACGCAATCTTTGACGCATACCTATCGTGGGGGACAGCAGGTAACGACAAACTTGAAAGACTTGCAAATTGATCCTGTTGACCTCCTAGATGTCAGCATCTTGCGACGTCGTAGCTGATAATATCAACCTGAAGCGATTGCCCTGCGCGCTACCCTCCTTCTCCCCTTGCGGGAGAAGGTGCCTGCCGGATGGCAGGCGGATGAGGGGTGACGCTGACCTCTCGGAATAGCCCTTCTGACTGCCTGGATGGCGTGGTGTGACCCCTCATCCGACCTTCGCCAGTGCAGACAAATTTATGCAGCCTGCATAAATTTACTGCGGCGAAGGCCACCTTCTCCCGCAAGGGTAGAAGGGAAGGGCGGCCCACTCCCACATTTCCCCACCCCCACCACCTTTCCGTCATGACGCCGCCACCAACGATGCTACTCTCAAAGCATCGAATCGCGTGAGGGCCGTCGCCATGCCTCGCCTGTTTGCCGGTCTGGAAATCCCAGCCCCTGTCGCCAGCGTGCTGTCAGGCCTGCGCGGCGGATTGTCCGGCGCGCGCTGGATCGATCCTTCGGATTATCACATCACGCTGCGCTTCATCGGCGACATCGGCTTCCGCATGGCTCAGGACATCGACAGCCTGCTGGCCGATGTGCGGCGCATGCCGATGGATATCCGCATCGCGGGGCTGGATGTCTTCGGCGGCGACAGGCCCCATGCGCTGCTCGCCACAGTGGAGCCCAACCGCCAGCTCATGGAATTGCAGGCTGAGGTAGAGCGCTTGATCCGCGCCTGCGGGCTGGAGATCGACCGGAGGCGGTTCCAGCCGCATGTCACGCTGGCGCGGCTGCGCGGCGCGTCGTCGCTGGATGTGGCGGATTATCTCTCGATGCGCGGCTATTTTCCGCCGCAGCGGTTCACGGCCGAGCGCTTCGTGCTGTTTTCCGCCCGTGACTCCGTCGGCGGTGGCCCCTACCTTGTGGAGACGGCGTATCCCCTGCGCCAGTCCGCATGGTCCGGGAGACTCGCGCATGCCAGCCGATAGACTGACGCTCGTCGCAGCACTTGCCGCCTTGCCCGGCTGGAAAGCCGTGGAAGGCCGGGATGCCATCCAGAAGCGGTTTGTGTTCCGGGATTTTAACGAGGCCTTCGGCTGGATGACGCGCGTGGCACTCGTGGCGGAAAAGATGGACCACCACCCTGAATGGGCGAACGTCTACAAGACTGTGGATGTCACGCTCGCCACCCATGACGCCGGTGGCGTGACATCGCTTGATGTCACGCTGGCGAAGGCGATGGATCGGCTGGCAGGCGGCTAGGCCGCTTTCGCTTCCAGCCTGTCAAAGACGATCACCGCCACTGCGCCATAGATCACATGGCCGACAAAGCTCATGAATGACAGGTCGCCGCCTTCGCCCAGCAGATAGAACGATAGGCCGCCGATGGGTGCCATGATGCCCAGCGCGTTGAGCCAGGTGAAGGTTCCCCAGGAGATGGCATTCACCAGGCCCGGGTTCGGATTGATGTAACGGCTGGCGATCAGAAGCGTGACCGCGACCCAGAAACCCGCGAGGCCGAGCGATGCGCCGTTGCGGCTGAAATACAGAGCGACACCCGCCGTGAATGTGATGAAGACGATGGCATCCAGCACTTCGCTCCAGCGCGGCACAAGCCGGGAAATGATGTAGAACGCGATGGGGTAGCCCAGAATGCCGACGCCGTAGTGCAGGGCTTCGCGCAGCCAGTAGTTCACGCCGATGCCGAACTGGTGCTGGAAGATCGCGTCGATCAGGCCAGCAGGTTCCAGCGGATAGCCCAGCACCGCCTTGGTGACGACGCGGGCGAAAATCTCCCAGATCAGTAATCCGGCGAGGCCGCCGGCGGCAAGGTTGAAAATCGTGCGTGGGGCTGGAATGGTCAGTCCGCCCGATGTGGTCATGGTTTGCGTCTGCATCGTCTTGTCCCCCCGTTGCTGGCCTTCTCAAGATAGACCCTGCCACGCCGTGATGACAGATGCATTTCACGGCGCGACACGGTGGATCACTCGCGCGTGAGTGTGTCGCGAGCGGCCCATGAGACGTCATGGCGCTTGCCAAGTGGCCGCGAACCCGCTTTCTCAGCAACAGTGCTTGCCAAAGCCGCCGCATCAATTACTTTAAGCCTAAAGCAATTCGCTGCCCCAGTACGCCGCCCGGGAGATCGATCATGTCCGCAGTCGTCAGCGCCAAGCCGAAAGCCGCCAAGGCCGTGTTCAACTGGGAAGACCCGTTCCTCATGGAGGAGCAGCTGTCCGAAGACGAGCGGATGATCCGCGATGCCGCCCGCGCCTTCGCGCACAACGTGCTCGCGCCCCGCGTCGCCGAAGCCTACATGGAAGAAAAAGCCGATCCCGGCCTGTTCCGGCTGATGGGCGCGCAGGGCCTTCTGGGCATCACGGTGCCGGAGGAATATGGCGGCTCGGGCGCATCCTATGTCGCCTACGGTCTTGTCGCCCGCGAAATCGAGCGGGTCGATTCCGGTTATCGCTCGATGATGAGCGTGCAATCCTCGCTCGTGATGTATCCGATCTATGCATATGGCGACGAGGCACAGCGCAAGAAGTATCTGCCCAAGCTCGCCAGCGGCGAGTTCATCGGCTGCTTCGGCCTGACGGAGCCGGATGCGGGCTCCGATCCCGCCGGCATGAAGACACGGGCAAAAATGGCCGATGGCGGCTATGTGCTGAACGGCGCGAAGATGTGGATCAGCAATTCGCCCTTCGCCAGGATGAAGCCCCTGATCTCGTCGCCATGGGCCGAGGATTTGGCCCAGACGACGAAGACATCGGCGAAGGGTGAATTCGAGATCCACATCTTCGCGCCGTTCAGCACATAGCCGCCATCGGCCTTGGTGGCGCGGGTCTTCATGCCGCCGGGGTCGGAACCGGCATCAGGCTCGGTCAGGCCGAAGCAGCCGATGAACTCGCCGCTGGCAAGCTTGGGCAAGTACTTTTTGCGCTGGATTTCATCGCCATAGGCATAGATCGGGTACATCACCAGGGATGACTGCACGCTCATCATCGAGCGGTAGCCGGAATCGACCCGCTCGACCTCGCGGGCGACGAGACCATACGAAACATAGGACGCGCCCGAGCCGCCATACTCCTCCGGCACGGTCACGCCGAGCAGGCCCTGCGCGCCCATCAGGCGGAAGAGCTCCGGTGCTGCCGTCTCGTTCATGTAGGCATCGACCACACGCGGCATCAGCACGTCCTGGGAGAAGGCGCGCGCCGCATCGCGGATCATGCGCTCTTCCTCGGAGAGCTGATCTTCCAGCAGAAACGGGTCTTCCCAGTTATAGACAGCCTTGGGGGCTTTGGTGGCCTTGGCTTGTGGAACAGCGCTCATGATAGTGCCTCCGGCAATTCTCGTGATGTATCTTTAGCGCTGCTTGGCCTGTGTTC
>JANMFA010000494.1:0-4279 GCA_031377545.1 Hyphomicrobiales bacterium
CGCGAGGACACCTGCAACCACCAGCGCGCCTGCGAATGCGATGCTGTAGGCATCCATAACCCAGGCGGTGTCTGACGTAGAAATGTGCAAGTCTCGCCCGATACGCGGCAGCGCCACGATGACAGCAGTGATCTCAAACAGCGCGAGGAACGTGCTGAGGCTAAGGCACAGTGTGATGAGCCGTGGGGAGGGTTTCATACGACGAACAGTGTAGGGTGGAAATAGCTAAAACAAAATGTGAATGAGCGCTGTGGGCCAAATGCGGAAATGCGCAAATCTCAAGAATTACGCACCAAATCCAACCCATTGAATCTCCACCTGTGCAGCGTTGCAGAACTCTGGTGCAAAAGCGCAGCGCTGCAGCCCGCAGAAAGCGCCAAGGCCGTCATTGCGCGGAGCGAAGCGACGAAGCAGTCCGGTTTTGCGGCGTTTCACCCGCACCAATCGAGCGGACAATCTGCACCAATGGCCCCAAAGGTCGGCTGGATTGCTTCGCCCTCATCCTGAGCTTGACGAAGGACGCTCGCAATGACGATGAGGCCGATGCGCTCTTCTGCCGTCGGTCAGGCCATCCAGGCGCGGCCACCGTCTGGTCATTAGTTTGTTGACATAGAAATAAATTCCTACTAAGCCTCTTCCCCAACGATCCACCGCGCTTGAGCTCAGCCGCGATGGATCACCCAGATCCGGTCGCCCCAGCGTCCGGATGGCCGGGGCTTTCGTCACGGCAAGCCCGTCATGCGCCATAGACCCTCCCTTCCCGATGCTTCCCGCGTGATGCGGCGACAAGCGGCGGGAGCCCCGGTCCCTTTCCATGCATCTCCCCGGTGGCGCGGCCATGCGGGGTCGCAGGCGGTTCACGCCAGCCCCTTCTTCTTCACGATCTCGACCAGCACCGGCCGCAGGCTTTCGCGGATCATATCCGGCAGGTCGATGGACATCTGGGCGCGGACATGGGGAGCGATGCGCCGCGCCGCCTGGCTGATGCTCTCATCCGCATAGACCTTTCGGGCGGCAGCGATGAAGCGGTCGCGGGTCAGTTCCCGGCGGGGGATGACATGCACCGCGCCGGTCTTTTTCGCCAGCCGCGCATGAACGAGCTGCTCGAAATGCTGCGGCAGCGCCAGCTGGGGCAGGGCTGCTGCCAGCGCCATGCTTGTGGTGCCGGGCTGGCCGTAATGCACCATCATGCGGCTGCGGGCGGCGATGGCGGCAGGATCGACCGGCTTGTCCTCGATGATGGCACCGCTGGCCTGCAGGAGCGCCATCTTGTCCGGCATTGCCCAGGGCGCGTAAACGCGGACTGGCGCGCCCAGATCCGCCAGCGCCTCCAGCAGGAACGCCGGGTCCGCCATGACATGGGAGAGATAGACGAAGATTTCTTCGCCGCCGCCCGCCAGCTTCTGGCTGAAGGCGCTGGGGCGGGTCAGCAGCGGCTGGTTGCGCAGGTCACCGTAAGGATCAAGCAGGTCGATGCAGATCGGCAGCTTGACATCGGCATCGCAGAAATCCGGCAAATGGTGCAGCGGCGCAAGGCCACGGATCACGCCGATCGCGTTCACGGCGTCAATGATCGCCTGGCTTTTGACGGCGGTTGTGGCGTGGCGGTCGGCGAAGGCAGGGAACTGCAGGAGGCCGTCGGGAGGGACGCTGTATCCTGTCCCCGTGAGCACGACCGGGATGCCAAGCGAGCGTGCCGCCAGCTGGGCGCGCGGTGCGAAGTCGCAGACCACGAGGTCGATGTCGCCGCCTAGCATCGTGCCGCGCCACCAGGCCAGCGCGTCGGACAGGAACAGCGATTTCGCAAAGCCACAGGATTCGATGAAATTGCCCCAGCACCAGTTCGTTTCACTGGCGCCGACGCTGGCGCGTGCGGGATCAACCCAGAGGCCGGGACAGCGGTAAACCGCATCGCAGAGCGGTTCCAGAACCCGCAAGGGCTCTTCCTGGAAACAGGCGCCATCAAAGGAGAATGCCGGGCCGAGTGCCTGCGCAATTGTCTTCAGTTTGGTGACGTGGCCAAGGCCGGAGCCGCCCTCGCATGCCAGAAGGATGCGGATCACGGAACTGGCTCCGCAACAGGCATGCCGTCAGTTCAAACCATGGCGGGCAGAACAGCGCCCCTCCACGTCAGGTGTTGTTCATTGGTGGAGGAGGAGGGTTGCAATAGTTGTTGGCAGGCGCGGGAACGCAGGTTGTCGGACGCGCCAGACGCCGGTTGCGGCTGTTGCTGCCACCGTTGCCACTGGCGCTCGATCCCGAGAACATCTCGTCCACCAGTCGGTTCGGAGGATCATCCTCGCGGTGACGGCGGATCAGCGTCTTGTCCTTCTGGCCGAAGTAGAGGCTCACGCCGCCGAACACGGCGCGGTTGTTGCGGTCGCCGATACGGCCCTCGATGAAGGCCGAAGCGGCTGTTCCGCCGCCGAGGCCGAAGAGATATTCCGTTCCGACTGCCGCCATGTGGTTGCCGCCGGTGAAGCGATGCCCGACTGAAACCTTCCAGTTATCGGTGGGGTAATACGACAGGTCGACCATGTCATAGAAACGGTTGGTCCGACCACCCACGTCGAAGATCTCGAAACCGGGAACGGTGCCGACGAAGCGCGTGCCGAACTGCGTCTGCTCCCAGCCCGCAGTACCGCTGATGGTGAAGCGACCGAAGTAAGCTTCAGCCTCAATGCCCAGCTTGTAGCGGTTGAAGCCGGCAAAGGCGTTGTTGCGCGTGGCCGAACCGTAGAGGCCGAGCAGGCCGACGGCGGGATCACGTGTGAAGAAATGCGCCGCGCCGCCGCCAACGAAGGCCCCGCGCGCGCTGGAGGCCAGACCGTCGATCTGGAGGCCGAAGCGCTGGCCGACGGGAAGCGAGAGCGATGCCGTGGCTCCGAAAAGTGCCTGCGAGCGGTTTGGCGAGGGAAGCGCGAAAGCGGCACCATTGGGCGCGACGAAGACATCGCGGCCGATGCCATCGATCCAGCCGCCGTAGCCGCTGATCTTGCCATTGAAGCCATCCACTGCAGGAAGCTGCGAGAACAGAGGCATCGTCGGGTCGGTCTTGCGGGGCAGCGCATCCGCCGCAACTGCGGGCCTTGAAGCCAGGACGAGACCAAGGGCAGTGCCGCAAAGCAGCAGCGTGAATCGCGAAATCATGGAAAACCCCAGCATTTGCAGATCGTTCATATCCACCTGGAGCATGCGAACGGTCAATGCCTTTTGCCCTGTCGCCACGCTCTTTTTGGCGAAGTGGGTAAATTTGGACACAGTTTGCAGGGGTTGTGTTGCAAAAGCGCCGCCGGAAACCTCCGGCGGCGTCGTTTTCAGTCGGCAGCTGTTGCCGTTGTCAGGCCGCATTGCCGGGTGGGGCGTGCGGCTGCTCGCCACGGGTCTTCCAGAGGGAATAGATGATTCCCCCTGCGATCAAGGCCACCGTCACGCCCAGCGAGATCGCGGGGTCCAGCTTGCCGACGAGCTGGTTCCAGAAGATCTTGAGGCCGATGAACACCAGCACCAGTGCCAGCGCATACTTCAGATAGTGGAAGCGGTGCACCATGGCGGCCAGCGCGAAGTACAATGCCCGCAGGCCCAGGATCGCCATGATGTTGGCGGTGTAGACGATGAATGTGTCTGTCGTGATCGCGAAGATCGCGGGCACGCTGTCGACCGCGAAGATGATGTCGGCGACGTTGATCACGGCCAGCGCCAGGAACAACGGAGTCGCCCACAGCACCACCTTGCCCGTCACGGGGTCAGGCTTGCGGATGAAGAACTTCTGGTCGTGCAGTTCGTCGGTCACGCGCATGTGCTTCTTGAAGAAACGCACGACCGGGTTCTTGGAGATGTCCGGATCACCCTCCGGAACGATCATCATCTTGATGCCGGTGCCGATCAGGAACGCCCCGAAGATGTAGAGAATCCAGCTGTAGCGCTCCACCAGTTCCGCACCGATGGCGATCATCAGGCCGCGCAGCACGATGACGGCAATGATGCCCCAGACCAGCGCCCGGTACTGATACTTGCGCGGAATGGCGAAGAAGCCGAAGATGAGCGAAATGACGAAGACGTTGTCGATCGACAGGGCTTTTTCGATGAAGAAGCCGGTAAAATAGGCGATGCCGGCGTGAACACCGTCCGAAGTCGTCAGCGTGCCATTGGTGTAGGCCCACCAGACCGCCAGGCCGTAAGCGCAGGAAAAGGCGAAATAGAAGGCGGAAAGCCAGAGGCTTTCGGAAATGCCCATCTCCTTGTCGTCCTTGTGCCAGATGCCAAGGTCGAAGGCGAG
>JANMFA010000512.1:0-6510 GCA_031377545.1 Hyphomicrobiales bacterium
CAGCCACCATCGCCGAGCACATCCGCCATCCAGTTCGCCATGAAAAGGTAGGTCACGACATTCAATGTCGCGACAAAGATGCGCCGCCACATCAGTTCGGCGGAGGATTGCAACCCGGCAGGGGTGAGGGGGATTGCGGGCGTACTCGACAGTTCGTTCGTGGTCATGGGGCCGTGTCAAATGGAGCAGAAGCTGCGCGTGTGTAGCCCATGTGGCAGGGGAGGTGAATGGGGTTTGAATGGGATGCTCCATTCGTCACGCGCTGCGAAAATGCCGATGCGGCACCAAATTGCCAAACCTCGACCTCTCGCACTACAAGCGGTCATGCCTATCGCCTCCACCACCGCCCGCGCCCTCTGGTACATCGGCGACGCCCGTGCCGAGCTTCGGCATGAGCTTCTCCCTGCTCTCCAACCTGGCGATGCCCTTGTCCGCACGCTCTACTCAGGCATCAGCCGGGGCACGGAGCGGCTGGTGTTTCAGGCGCTGGTGCCGTCGTCCGAGTATGACCGCATGCGCGGCCCGAACATGGGCGGGAGTTTTCCCCATCCCGTGAAATACGGCTATCTCGCGGTTGGCGTGGTTGAGGACGGCCCTTCAGAGATCACCGGAAGGACCGTTTTTGTCCTGCATCCGCATCAGGACAGGATCGTGACCGCGGCCAGTGCGCTGACTGTTGTGCCCGACACCATTCCGCCCCGACGCGCAATTCTGGCCGCCAACATGGAAACCGCGCTGAATGCCCTGTGGGATTCAGGCGCTGGCCCGGGCGATCGCATCGCGGTCGTTGGTGGCGGTGTTGTGGGGTGTCTGATTGCATTTCTGGCAGGAAGAATGCCCGGCGCGGATGTGACGCTTGTCGATCCCGTGGCAAGCCGCGCCGGCATCGCGAAGGCGCTCGGCGTGGGCTATGCGCAGCCCAAGCAAGCGCCGGAAGACTGTGACGTCGTGTTCCACGCCAGCGCCAACCAGCAAGGCCTTGCCACGGCGCTGGAGATCGCGGGTTTTGAAGGCACCGTTGTCGAGGTTTCGTGGTTTGGCGACAAGGAGGTCGCGGTGCCCCTCGGAGGCGCGTTTCACAGCAGGCGCCTCAGGCTGATATCCTCGCAGGTCGGGCAGATCGCCGCCAGCCGCCGCCCGCGCTGGAACTATCCACGGCGCATGGCGAAAGCAATGGAGCTTCTGGGCGATGCGAGACTGGATGCTCTGATTGGCGAGGAAATAGCGTTCAACGACGCGCCGGAACGGCTGCCGGCGGTATTCTCAAGCGACGTGAGCGGTCTGGCTCCGGTGCTCCGGTACCAGTAAGGGCTTGCGCTCAATCAGCTTTTTCTTTTTACCCCGGAAGCGATCCAGTCCCTGACCGGCTGCGAGCAGCAGCATGATCCCGCCGAGATTGACGACGTGGGCCACCAGCCAGCCCATGCCGAGCAGATCAATCACCACGCCTCCCGCCATCGACAGGCCAAGCCCCGCGAGGAAGCAGCCGAAGGAATTGCGTCCGACACGGTAGAGCGGCGTCAGTCTCGGGCTCCTCAGCCATGTGGCTGCGGGGTCCACGAGGCTGTAGGCGACATAGGCCAGCGCCAGGAAATGCAGCAGCCGCGTTGCGTGCAGAACGGTGATCGCATCCGCAGGATAGATCAGCTTGTTCAGGGCTTCGGCTCCGGCGAAGCTGTCCTGCACCCCCCAGAATGTGAGCGGCACGGAGACAACGAGACAGGCAGCGCTCAGCGCAAACAGCCAAGGGGCCTTCCGCTCAGGTGCCTTGAGCCAGCCCACACCAAAAGCAAAACCGAGGAAAAACAGGAACTGCCAGGCCAATGGATTGAAATACCAGTTGCCGCCGGTCACGGGATTGCCCAGGAAATGGATCGGGGCGATCTGCATCATCAGCCACAAAAGGCCAGAGATCATCAGAACCGCACGGGGCGAGATCCGCGCCAGCAGCATCGCAGGAATGACCAGGCCGAGCAGGATCACATACATCGGCAGGATGTCGAAAAACGCCGGAACGTATCGCAGCAGCAGATAGTCGATCAGTCCTTCCAGTGGCATGTTGCGCAGCCATTCGAGATCATAGCGGACCGCCATGGCACCGGTTCCCATCGCCCGGTCGACCAGCAATGCGCCACCACCCAGCACCAGCAAGGTGCCGATATGGGCGCCGTAGAGCTGCAGGATGCGTGTGAGAATGCGCTTCGTACCCTCTGCGAAACCCGTCTTGAGGAACGTGCCACCAAATGCGATGCCGCTGGCAATGCCCGAGACAAAGACAAAGATTTCCGCGCCGGACGAGAAACCAAACCGGGCCGGTATGTAATCCGCCCAAAGATTGTTGGGGACATGGGCCACGAAAATGATGAGCAGCATGATGCCACGGGCCAGATCCAGCCGCATGTCGCGTACCGGTTTGGCGGGAGATGATGAGCTGGCGGCTGACACGATAACGAGGCCCTGTGGGTCAATCGCACGGTGCCCTGGCAAGCATGTGACGGCAAAACAAGGCCGTTCACGGGTTGTCACGGGTTTGTGAGGGAAAACACCATTTCCCTTCTCCCGCAGGGAGAGAAGGAAAATCCGTGCCTCAATCCCCTTCGCCGGGCTCCGCCGAAAACTCCGCCAGCTTGCCTGGCTTGCCGTCCCAGTCCTTGGCATCGGCCGGCTGCTCGCGCTTGATCGTGATGTTCGGCCAGCTCTTGGAGTATTCCGTGTTGAGCTTCAGCCAGCTCTCCAATCCAGGCTCCGTGTCGGGCTTGATCGCTTCCGCCGGGCATTCCGGCTCGCAGACGCCGCAATCGATGCATTCATCGGGATGAATGACCAACATGTTATCGCCCTCGTAGAAACAGTCCACCGGGCAGACTTCGACGCAATCCATGTACTTGCACTTGATGCAATTCTCGGTGACCACATAGGTCATCAGGCAATTCTCCCGGCGACGACGCGCGCCTTTTCAAGTCGTTCATCCCATCTTCCGCGCGGCGAGACAAGATTTCGGAAAACGCGGAGGGTCATTCGGCCGCCAGCGCCAGCGGTTTTGCTCCTGGCGCGTTAAAGGTCTGCATCAGCGCCTCCCGTTCGGCCAGCGCCGCCGCGAGATGGCGCTCCTTCACATGGCCGTAGCCGCGGATTTTCTCGGGGATATTGGCAAGGCCGACAGCAATCGCGTGATTCTGAGGTGTCAGACGCGCTGCGACAAAGTCGATCATGCCCTCATATTCACCGATCATCTGGCGCTCCAGTTTCCGTTCCTGCGTATAGCCGAAGATGTCCAGCTTCGTGCCGCGCAGGCGTTTGAAACGCGCCAGCATGCCGAAAGCCTTCATCATCCAGGGGCCGAATGAAGTTTTCGCCGGATTGCCCTGTGCGTCCTTCTTGCCCAGAATCGGCGGTGCCAGATGAAACTCGAGACGAACATCGCCGTCGAACTCGGCCTTGAGCTGACGCATGAAGGTACCATCGGTGTAGAGCCGTGCCACCTCGTATTCGTCCTTGAAGGCCATCAGCTTGAAGAAATAGCGTGCGACCGCATCGGTCAGCGTGCTCTTGCCGGGCGTGCGCTCCATCTCTGCCTTCTGGATGCGGGCGACAGCGGTGCGGTAGCGGTGGGCGTAGGCGGCATCCTGATAGGCCGTCAGGAAAGTGGCGCGGCGATCCACCATCTCCTGCAGGCTTTCAGAGATATGGCGGGTTTCAGTCGGCTTTCGGGATTCTGCGACCATGGCTTCGACCGCCTTCTGGTCATGCGCGGTGCGGCGGCCCCAGCGGAAGGCTTCCACGTTCATCTTCACAGCTTCGCCGTTCAGTTCGATTGCCTTCTCGATGGCAGCAGACGACAGCGGCACGCCGCCCTTCTGCTGCGCATAGCCCAGCAGGAACATATTCGCCGCGATGGAATTGCCGAACAGGGCAACTGCGAGGCCGGTTGCGTCCACAAACGCGACCTTGTCACGCCCTGCAGCAATTGTGACGGCGCGCTTGAGACGTTCCACGGGCAGTGAGAAATCCGCGTTGCGGGTGAATTCGCCGCCAAACACCTCCGCCGTGTTGGCCACGAACAGCGTCTTGCCCTGCTTCACGGCAGCCAGAACCTTCTTGGTGCCGGATACCACAAGATCGCCGCCCAGAATCAGGCTCGCCTTCTCGGCGCTGACGCGGATGGCGTTGATGGCATCCGGATTGCGCCCCACTTTCACGTGGGAATAGACGCTGCCGCCCTTCTGCGCGAGGCCGGCCATGTCGATCATGCCGCAGCCCTTGCCTTCGAGATGGGCGGCCATGCCGATGATCGCGCCAATGGTGACGACGCCAGTACCGCCCACGCCGGTGACAATGCAGGCCCAGTTTTCCTTTTCCACGGATGGAAGGATGGGTTCGGGAGGCAACGCGGCGGGCGCATCCGCCACCTTCGCCAGACCGTCTGCCTTCTTGATCTTTGCACCATGCACCGTAACGAAAGACGGGCAGAAGCCTTCCTTGCAGGAGAAATCCTTGTTGCAGGAGCTCTGGTCAATGCGCCGCTTGCGACCGAACTCCGTCTCGATCGGCTGGACTGAAACGCAATTGGACTTCACCCCGCAATCGCCGCAACCCTCGCAGACCAGTTCGTTGATGATGACGCGCTTGTCGGGATCGGGAAATGTCCCGCGCTTGCGGCGGCGACGCTTCTCGGCGGCGCAGGTCTGGTCGTAGATCACGACCGTCACGCCTTCCATCTCGCGCAATTCGCGCTGCACGGCGTCCAGTTCCGAGCGGTGATGCACCGTGGCACCCGACGGGAAGGTGATATGGCCTGAATATTTCTCCGGTTCATCCGTGACGATGGCGATACGCTCCACGCCTTCCGCGCGCACCTGATGGGCGATCATGTCCACCGTGAGGTTGCCCTCATGATGCTGCCCGCCCGTCATGGCGACAGCGTCGTTGAACAGGATCTTGTACGTCACGTTCGTCTTGGCAGAGACGGCGAAGCGCACAGCCAGTGCGCCGGAATGGTTGTAGGTGCCGTCACCCAGGTTCTGGAAGATGTGCTTGCGTTTGGAGAAATTGGCTTCCCCCACCCAGTTTGCGCCCTCGCCACCCATGGCGGTAAAGCCGACCGTCTCGCGGTCCATCCACAATGCCATGTAATGGCAGCCGATGCCTGCACCGGCCCGGGAGCCTTCGGGCACACGCGTCGAGGTGTTGTGTGGGCAGCCGGAACAGAAATAAGGCGTGCGGGTGCCGACATCCACTGTTTCGGCCAGCCGCGCCTGTGCCTGACGGATGGCCGAAACCTTCGCTGCTACCTCGTCGCTCTTGGCATATCTCAGCACGCGTTCGCCGATGGAAATGGCGATGTCATTGGGATCAAGCGCGCCCTTCACCGGAAACAGCCAGTCACCGCGCTCGTCGCGCTTGCCGATGACCTGCGGCTGGATGCCGGTGCCGTACAGCTCTTCCTTGATCTGCACTTCGATCAGGGAGCGCTTTTCCTCGACCACAATGATGGTTTCGAGGCCCTTGGCAAATTCCAGAATTTCTTCAGGCACCATCGGCCAGGGGCAGGCGACCTTGAACACGCGAATGCCCAGTCTGTTGGCCACGACCTCGTCGATGCCCAGATCATCCATGGCCTGGCGCACGTCGAGATAGCTCTTGCCGATACTGACGATGCCGAGCTTGGGTGCCTTGCCGCCTGAAATGACCACGCGATTCAGCCGGTTGGCGCGGATGAAGGCGACTGCCGCCGCGCGCTTCAACTCATGCAGGCGTGCTTCCTGCACCAGCATGTCGAGTTCATGGCGGATGTTGCGCCCATCCGGCGGCATGATGAAATCCTGCGGTATGACGATTTTCACCCGGTCGATGGACCCATCGACCGACGCCGTCGATTCGACATTTTCCTTCACGCATTTCAAGGCAACCCAGGTGCCCGCGAAGCGCGATAGCGCATAACCGTAAAGGCCATAGTCCAGCATTTCCTGCACGCCCGCAGGATTGAGGATCGGGATCATCGTGTCGACGAAGTTGAACTCGGTCTGGTGCGCCACGGTGGAGCTTTCCGCCGTATGGTCATCGCCCATGAGGGCAAGCACGCCGCCATGTTTCGAGGAACCCGCCAGATTGGCGTGGCGGAAAACATCCGTTGTGCGGTCCACGCCAGGGCCCTTGCCATACCACAGGCTGAAGACGCCATCGAAGCGGCCTTCGCCGGTCAACTCGGCCTGTTGCGTCCCCCAGCAGGCGGTCGCCGCAAGTTCCTCGTTGAGGCCGGGCTGAAACACGATCTCCGAGGCAGCGAGCGGCTTTTTCGCCCGGGCCAGTTGCTGGTCAAGGCCACCCAGTGGCGAACCGCGATAGCCTGACACAAACCCTGCCGTGTTGAGACCCGCCGCCTTGTCCCGCGCCCGCTGCATCAGCAGCAGCCGGACGATGGCCTGCGTGCCATTCAGGAAGACCTGTTTTTTCGACAGGTCATACTTGTCGTCGAGCGAAACCTCGCGCAGGGGCAGCGTGGCACTCATG
>JANMFA010000555.1:0-9201 GCA_031377545.1 Hyphomicrobiales bacterium
GCAATGCTTTCATGCGCCATCCATCGATCATCCTGTGCCCGCTGACGGCCATGTTGCGCGACGATACGGACGAATTCAGGATCACTATCTACCCCCAGCCGGGCAATGGCTTGCGGAAGCCATCGCAGATCGCAATTGACAAATTGACGGTGCTTCCAAGCGAGAGGATTGGCGAGGTCATAGGCCAAGCGGACGAAGACGTGATGCTTCATGTCAACAGGGCAATTGCCGTCTTCCTCGCTATCGTCTGACCACTCACATCGTCTCCGTGACCTTCCGCAGCCGCTCCGGCCTGTCCGGATCATGGCCCCTCAGCCGCGCGATTCTCTCGGCCAGGACATAAAACGACTGGATGATCGCGATGGGATCGGTCAGCCCGTGGCCGGTCGCTGCAACGGGCAAGCGCACGCCGGGCATGGGCAGCGCGCTGGCAGCGAAGACCTTCGCACCTGACGCAACCAGCCGATCGAGCGCCAAGCGTGTCGTCACGACCGCGGCGTCATCAGGGGCGAAGCACAGCACCGGGAAACCGCGCCCGACGAGTTGCAAGGGTCCATGCATCACTTCCGCCGGTGAGAAAGCCTCGGCGTGGAGCGACGCGGTTTCCTTCAGCTTCAGCGCGGCTTCTTCCGCCATCGCCAGCGCCGGACCGCGCCCCAGCACATAGAGCGAATGCTCCGCCGCCAACGCGTCGGCCCTGTGCCAATCCTGCGTGAGCGCGGCCTCAAGCGATGCGGGCAGGCGGTCCACCGCCGCGATCAGGCCCACATCGCCACTCCAGGCCGCAACGATGGCGGCCGCAGCAGCACAGGCGGCGATAAAGCTCTTGGTGGCGGCCACGCTTTTCTCCTCGCCCGCATCCAGCGGAACCAGGATATCGGCTTCTCCCGCAAGCGGTGAATCCTCGACATTGACCAGCGCAATCGTCAGCGCTCCCGCCGCCTTTGCCGCGCGTTGCAGGGCGAGGATGTCCGGGCTTTGTCCCGATTGCGAGATCGTCACCAGCACGGCACCGTTGAGCTTGAGCGGGGCCTGATAGACCGATGCGATAGAGGGGCCGACCGAGGCTACCGGCACACCCAGCATGATCTCGGTGATGTATTTGAAATACGCCGCTGCGTGGTCAGAGGAGCCACGTCCGCAGGTGAGGATGACGGGCGGGTTGAGGCTGCGCAGGCGCTGACCGATGGCGGAGATGACAGCAGCGTTGCGCGAGAGCATCCGGGCGACGGTAGCGGGGGCCTCGCGGGTTTCAGAGGCCATCAGGGAGACAGGCTGATCCCTCACACCTCATCCTCGCCCACCGCCTCGCTCCAGGGCTGCAGCGGCTCGCAGGCCCCTTCGTTCGTGTGCTTCACCCGCAGCACGCCATTGGCGATGGTGTAGGGGTTGGAATAGACCACAGGCTCCGCCAGCACCGTGTCGAACGCCTTGTCGAGCGCCTTCAGCGTGCCCTTGCCCATGCGCCGGTCGGTCACCACTTCGGGTCCACCCGAGACATCGACGCGCGGGGCGTGGAACAATGTGTCGAGATCCAGGCCGAAATCCGCGCGCATCGCCAGCAACTGGAACACCGCCGGGATGATCTTGCGGCCGCCGCAGCCGCCAACTGCCATGGCACCGTTGGGGCCATGCAGGATCGCCGGCACATAGTTCGCCAGCACGCGCCTGTCGGGCGCAATGGCGTTGGGACCACCGGGGCGGGGATCGAACCAGTTGATGCCATTGTTCATCAGGATGCCCGAGGTCGGCAGCACGACGCGGGAACCGAAGAGCGAGAGCAGCGTCTGCGTGAGGGTGACCATGTTGCCATCGCGGTCGATGACGGTGAGATGGGTTGTGCAGGTGGGAGCGGACCGCTCGCCCGCATCGCCCAGCCGCTGGAAGCGGTCCTCCCAGGCCGTCTGCAGCGCCGAGGCATAGGCGACATAATCAGCGCCCTTCGGACGCTTGCCGGGCTCGCGCTTGATCTTCGACAGCGCATCGAAGGCGACATGCAGCGTCGGCCCTCCGTTGAGTTCCGGCAGCACATGCATCCGGTGCTTGCCATATTTGATCACCAGCGGCTCGACCGTGCGGACCTGATAGCCCGCCAGATCGTCCGCCGCGAGATACCCGCCCATCGCCTTCACATCGGCGGCGATGCTGTCCGCCAGCTTGCCCCGGTAGAGCGCGGGCGCACCTTCATCCGCCAGCATACCAAGCGTTTTCGCCAGCGCCTTCATCGGCAGGCGCAGTTGCTTGCCCATGTTCGCAGCTGGTGGCACGGGGGACTGCCCTCCCCGCAGAAATCGTTCGGCACAGCCCTTGTCCTTCGCCAGATCGGCCTGCGCCGTCGCGACCAGCAGCGTGGTGTGCCAGTCGACCACCGGCCCTTCCTCCGCCAGCGAGATCGCTGGCGCGACCAGTTCGGCCCAGGGCTTGCGGCCAAACGCCTTGTGCGCCGTCCAAAGGCCCAGAGGCTCGCTCGGCGTCACCACCGCTTTCGGGCCGACCGTGTTGATGTTGCCCTTCACAGCGGGCCAGCCGAAAAGATCGGCATCCGCACCCGGCACCAGCGCGAAATCCGCCACCTTCAGCCCTTTCGGCGAGCGCCCGCCGAAGTCGAAGCCGGTCACTTTGCCCGTTTTCGCGTCATGCACCAGCATGCCGCCCACACCACCGATGCCACTCATCCAGGGCTCGGCGACGCCGATGGCGAAGGCGGCGGCAATGGCGGCATCCACCGCATGGCCGCCCGCCTTCAGCACGCGCGCGCCGACCTGCGACGCCACGCGGTTCTGCGTCACGACAATGCCCCCCTTGGACACAACGGACGGCTTGCGGATACGGATACGCTGCGACAGGTTGGGCGAAAGAACGGAAGATCTGGTCATGGAATTCCCCGGTGTGACCGGGACAGACTACTTCCGCCGCAGCGCTTCCGCCAAGGCCCCGCGCAAGGGGCGGAAGATAAATCGCACGGCGTGCTTGCCCGGCGGCACCGCTACGGCGCGGAAAGCGACGTTGGCCCGTTCGATCTGCGCGGGCTTTCCATCCACCTCCACCTGCCACCAGTCATCCCAGGAATCGCTGAGAACGACAAAGCCGCCCTTCTGCGACTCGGCTTCCAGGATGACCTCGGTGTTGCGATAGCTCGTGATCTTCACGCTGCGCACGTCGTCTTGTGCTTCGCTTTCACCCGGAAGGACCGGACGATCCAGCAGCACAGTCCGGCGGGGATCGAAGCCGGGCCAGATCCCGGATGTGATCATCGCGTCGAAACTGGCCTGCAAGGCGTTGCCAGCAAACAGGACACGCGGCAGTGCGCGGGGATTCTCGTAGATATAGGCATCGCCGGTGCGGGCGATCAGCGGAAAGTCCTCCGGATTGAAGACCACTGGCGGCAGGCCCTTGCGGTCTGCCACCTTGTAGAGTTCGTCCATAGGGACAGGTGTCGCGATGTAACGCAGGCCAACGAGATCAGCCATGACCGACATGTAGGACGGCATCAACGGCGTGAAGACGCGCTGGTCTGGCCCGGCGATGTGATCGCCAGCGCCGACGCTGCTGCTGTAAATCGCGGAGCGCACGGGATTGTAGCCCAGTGTATGGTGCAGGCCGTGGATCAGCGTCAGGTTCGGCCAGTGAAAATTGATGCCTGCCAGTTCCACCCGGTCGATCCTGTCGGGTGCGCGGGTTTCTTGCACCTTCTGCTTAAGGATGGCGACAGTCTCGTTCTTCGAGTCAGGCCTCAGCACCTCATAGGATTCAGGTGTGAGGCCGGTGGATTCATTGGGCGCGTTGTTCCAGCCAAGATCCGCAAGCATGAAAAATCCGGCGAGAAGCATCAGGTACAGTGGCTTGCTCTCCAGGCGATGCAGCATCACGAGAGTCAGCACTGCGGCCATCAGGAAACAGGCCGATGCGGCAAGCGGTGCGAGTGTCTGGTCGAGACGGCCCACACCATGGGCCAGCAGCGCTCCCGAAACTCCGCACGCCACCACAACCACGACAAATGCAGCGAGCGCCCAGTTCGGCAACCGAAACATCGGCGCGGTGATCCAGCGGTGCAAGCCGTAGCCGCCGGCCATGCTGCCCAAGGCGCAAGCCACGAAAAGCGCATCTGCCGGACGCCGGAACCTGTCGATTCCCGGGATAAGCGAGAAGACACCTGCGAAGAAGGGCGTGTACCGGCCCAGGCTGTAGAGCATCAGCAGGACAAAACCGACAGCGAGAAAAATGGCGTCACGCCGATGCACATCCTGCCCGGCCGCCAGATCCGCCGGCGAGGTGGCAAAACGCGGCCTGAAACGCAGCAGGAAAGGCAGGAGCAGCAAGCCCAGCACCGGCAGGATCCCGAAGTAGAACGTTGCCATGTTGCGGGCGAGATAGAGATCGACATAGCCCCAGTCAGGACTTGGCGGACCCCAGTAGTCGCCCAGCGGTCGGGCAATGCCGAAGAGGTGGGGAATCACCGCCGTCAGCAGCGACCAGGGATGCAGCGAGCCCTTGCCTGCCTCGGACAATGTGATGAGTGGACGGTTGGAATCGGCCGCCAGAAGCAGCGTCAGGACCATCGGAACCGTTACCGTGACGGCACCACCCAGTGCGCCAAACGCCAACGGCTTGAGGGAGCGGCGGATCGCCCATCCGCTGCCATGGATGACCGAAACCGCATAGGCCCCAAGTGTGATCAGCCCAAGCAGGGCAACCTGATCCCGCCCCAGCAGCATCAGGCCGGCAACGATGCCCGCGAAGAGACCGTAAGCAGCGCTGCCGCGCCGCAATGCCCTGTCCAGCAGCCAGAGCGCGATGGGAAAATACGCCACACTCAGAACCTGGCCGACATGCTGCAGGCGCCAGGCGGCGGCACCGCCAAAGGCAAAGGACAGCGCCGCGACGATCGCTGCGGCCTCGTGCCAGCGACGATCACGGAAATACAGCAGGATGAACCAGCTTCCCACCAGAAGGCTGCCCAGAAGCACGGCATCCATCTCCCGCAGGCCCGGCGAGGGCACCAGAAACGCCAGCAGCAGGAAGGGCGGCGAGAAAATCAGCGATTGCGGATCTGCGATCTGCGGGTGGCCAGCAAAGACATTCGGCGTCCAGAATGGCGATTGCCCGGCGTGAAGGCTCTGCGCCAGAAAGGTCAGCTGCGGCTGGAAATGCGCCTTTGCATCCCAGGGAATCGTCACGCTTTCGGTCAGCCATGGCCAGGCGAGAACGAACCATACCGCAGACACAACCATGAGGGCGAGCGTCAGCCGGTAGGGACGCGGAGGAGCAGCAATCATCGGGATGTCACTAAGGCCATTCGTTCAAGGATGGAAGGTGGCGCATGAGCCGGGGGTGAACAGCACCGATGCGCAAGGTTTTCAGACCCGCCCGTGGAATGCGGGCTGGACTTTGGGCAAGCCTCGCCTTTACATTTTGCAGCCGTGTCTTCGTCCCTGTCCCCTCCCCCTCCCTCAGCAACACGCTTCTCGCTTGCCGGCATGCGCCGTGGCGTCCTCGCCTCGCAGCCATTGGCTGTCGGCGTTCTGGTCTATGGCATGGCATTCGGCCTGCTGGCGCGCGAAGCGCAGATATCGCTGAGCGAGGCCCTGCTGATGAGTGGCCTGGTGTATTCCGGCAGCGCCCAGCTTGTGGCCGTCAGCGCCATGAGCAACGGACAGATTCCGACGGGAGCTGCGGCGATGGCCATCGTCGGCACGATCCTGCTGCTGAACGCGCGCTATCTGCTCTATGGTGCGGCACTGCGGCCCTGGCTCGGCGGTCTCCCGGCCTGGCAGGCCTATCCCACGCTCGGCGTGCTGGGTGACGGCAACTGGATGCTTTCGATGAAGGCCCAATCCGAGGGAGAAAACGACGCCGGGTTTGTCTTTGGATCGGGCTTTGCCATGTTCATCCCGTGGCTCGGCGGCACGTGGATCGGCTCAGCCGCACGTGCGCTGATCAAGAACCCCGGCCTCCTCGCGCTGGATTTCCTGCTGGTGGCCTTTTCGGTGGCCATGTGCGTTGGCATGTTCAAGGGACGCAGCGATCTCAAGATCGTGGTGTCGGCGGCCATCGCCGCAGTGCTGGCCGACCGCTTCCTGATTCCCGGTTCAGCGATCCTGTGCGCCGGGCTCGCGGGAGCGGTCGTCTCGTGGTTCACGTTCCAGGAGCCGGAGGCCCGATGAGCGTCAGATTCGATTTCCTCGTCTTTGTCCTGGCGCTCGGCTGCGCGTCCATTGCCTGCCGCTTCTGCGGGTTCTGGATCATGCGCTATGTCGCCATCACACCACGGGTCGAAGCTGCGCTGAAAGCCACGCCGGTCGCGGTGATGGTGGGGCTGGTTGTTCCCACAGCCGTTCATGGCAGCGTGATCGAGCTGGTGGGCATCGCGGTCGCGGGCATCGCCATGAAGCTCACCAACAGCGACCTTCTCGCTGCGGTGATCGGTGTCGCCGTTGTGGCTGTCGGCCGCTCTCTAAAGCTTGCGGGCTGAGAGCGGCGATCCGGCGGGCGGATCCTTCACAAGCATGCCGCTGCGTTCAATGTTGAAGCCATTGCGATGCCCCTTGCGGGCAAACAGGAACAGTCGGTCGCGCTCCACGATCCAGCCTGATGGATCGAAAACCAGCAATCCCTTGTCGTTGCAGCCCTTCTCCAGGCTCGCCTTGCCGCTTTGCGACACCGGACCGGGCTGGGTTCGATCCAGCACCAGAACGCAGCCGGTGTCTGCCGAATTGGCCCGCAAAAGCTGATAGCGCCCTGCAACCGCCATGGGCGTGGTCGGATTGTCCGCCTGCGGCGTCGTCAGGCGCGACACTGCCGCGTCGACGCTGGCGATCCGCTCAGGCGAGGGGTAGCGCCCGCTGACGGCCTCCATCGTGAAGTCGTTGCTGCCAACTGTGGCCTTGAGTACGCCTGCATCGGAGCGTGAGAATTCGGCGATCATCTCGCCCTTCCCGCCCATGAGGCGCAAGGCACCTTTCGTGGTCAGCCCCCAGCTCTGGATATTGCCAATCACGCCCATGGACTTGCGGCACGGCGCTGGCATCCCGACCAGTGCCTTGGGGTCCTTTCCGGTGATGTTGAGCTGAATCCGGCACTTCAGATTGTTCTTCGGCACCGCCAGATCCCATTGCCCGGCCACGGTCTTGGACGCGTCCGAGGTCAGCAACAGCAGGTCACCGGCAGGACTGACAGCGGGCGTTGCCTGCGCCAGAGCAGACTGGGACGACAGCGCCAGCACCACAAGACCAAGCAGAGGTTTCATCACAGGTGCAACAGGGGATCGTTTGGCCACGTATTGTTCGCCTCTATCTTGCCTTCCACGGCGTCTCCGGTACCGGGGTGATCGGACCCTTGCCGGAGAACCATGATATGAGATTGTCCACCACAAGCTGCCCCATCAGCCGCCGCGTGTGATGCGATGCCGAGCCGACATGGGGAAGCAGAACAACGTGGGGCATGTCAATGAGCGCCTGCGGCACGCGTGGCTCATCCTCGAAGACATCAAGGCCGGCCGTCAGGATCGTCTTGTCCGCCAACGCCTTGATCAGTGCCTGCTCATCCACGACCGTACCGCGCCCCACGTTGATGAGGATGCCGTCAGGGCCGAGCGCCTTGAGGACCTCGGCATTGATGATGTGGTGCGTTTCCGCGCCGCCCGGTGCGATCGAGAGCAGGACATCCACAGCCTTGGCCATACCGAGCAGAGTCTTGTGGTAGGTATAAGGAACATCCGCCTGCGGCGCGCGCCCGTGATAGCTGATCTCGACGCCGAAGCCTTCCAGTCGCTTTGCCACGGCCTTGCCGATGCGACCCAGTGCCAGGATGCCGATCTTGCGGTCGCGCAATGTCGTGGTCAGCGGATAGTTGCCCTTGAGCCAGTCGCCGCGGCGCAGGAACGCATCGGATTGCGGCAGCTGGCGGATTGTCGACAGCAGCAATCCGACGGCCAGATCGGCCACCTCGTCGGTCAGGACGTTGGGCGTGTTGGACACGAGCACGCCGTTCTGGCCGCACCAGGCCGCATCGACGCCGTCATATCCCACGCCGAAATTGGAGACGAACTCGATGTTGGGAAACTGCTTGAGATAGGCCCCGTCCAGCTTTTTCTTGAATCCGCCCGCAATCGCGCGGATCGAGGGGCCATGCGCCTTGATGAACACGGCCTCGTCCTTCTGCTCCCACAGCTTGTGCAGCGTGAAGGCCTTGTCGATTCCCTCCATGATCAGCGGCATGGACGGTGTCTGGATGAGAACGGGGATCGATTTGAGGGTGGATGGCAACGAACAACACTCCGGGCACGGTTAAGGCCCGAAGATTCGGGCCTGACGACACTATTGCACAGATTGTCGCCACATGGCTCATTTTGCAAGGAACAGGCGGTGCAAAAACATTGATCCCTGCCACTCCGCACAGCTATCCCTTGATCAATAACACAAGGGGAGGACACCATGCTGCTGAAAGACAGGATCTGCGTGATCACGGGCGCTGGCAGCCCGCGCGGCCTTGGCCGGGCGACAGCCGGGCTTTTCGCCGAACACGGTGCAAAGATCGTGGCGCTCGACATCGACCTGGACATGGCGCGCGAAACGGCCGCCAGCCTCAAGGGCCGCGGACATCTTGCACTCAAGTGCGATGTGACCAAGCGCAAGGACTGCGACAAGGCCATCGCCCGCATCATCGCCCGCTACGGTCGAATCGACGCACTGCTCAACAACGCAGGTGTGACGGCACCGGAACGTCTGCTGGCGGTGACGGATGCCATCTACGACCGGATCATGGACATCAACATGCGCGGCTGTTTCCACATGACGCAGGCCGTCGTGCCCTTCATGCGCGTGGCCAGACAGGGTTCCATCATCAACATGTCCTCCGTCTCGGCGCAGCGTGGCGGCGGCGTGTTCGGCGGCACACCCTATGCGGCGGCCAAGGGCGCCATGCTGGGCTACACCAAGGCCTGCGCACGCGAACTGGGGCCTGACAATATCCGGGTCAACGCGATCTGCCCCTCACTGATCGACACCGACATCACGGCGGGCAAAATGACGGATGAGCAACGCCAGGGCATTCTGGCGACAATCCCCATGGGGCGGGTGGGCACACAGCTGGATGTGGCGGGATGCTATCTCTTCCTCGCCTCGGACCTGTCGGCCTATGTCACGGGATCGGAGATCGATGTGAACGGCGGCAGCCATATTCACTGAAAAAGAGTGGAGGCCC
>JANMFA010000557.1:0-3004 GCA_031377545.1 Hyphomicrobiales bacterium
TCGTCAGCGAGTCCGGCACGATGCTGGCAATCTTCTTGCCCGCCCAGAAGACGTCAACGCCTTCGCCCTTGCCGCCCGAGGCGAGGGTCACGAACATCGTGTACTGCTTGCCGGCTTCGACGCCCTGGACCGTCTGGGAGATGGCGATGTTGCCGGCTGAGGCGTCCATGTCGAGCCAACGGCTACCATATTCCGATATGATGCCGCGATGGCCGCTCTTGACGACCTCGAACCAGTTGGAACCGTCCTTCTGAGTTCCCTCGAGCACCCAGCCCGGCATGGAGCGCACGCCCCACCAATCGCCCTTGGCGCTGGCCGTGGCTTCGTCGAACAGCTCGAACGAGCCGTTCACCACCAGATTTGTGTTTTGGACAACCGACATTTTGCACCCGATTTATTTCTTATCGGCTCGTTTCTGCCTGCTAACCCTGTCGATCGACTTTCTCGTTTGATTCAAATTTGATGCAATTCCATATGACGCAGCGGAAAGCAGGAACTGTGCTCAACGGTACCTTACCGGGACTCGTGATTTTCACAGATTGACGCAAGGTCCGCTTAACATCTGGCCTGACGGATCAGCCGTGCCAGCCCCAACAGCGCCAGCAGGCTCGCGACCGATGCTGCAACAGCGATGACGAGGGCAGACGCGACACCGAGCCGGTCAATCACCAGACCGAAAAACAGCGGTGCCACAGCGAAAACCAGCTGTGTGGGCAAGGAAAGGCGCCCCATGGTTGTGGCGTAGCCGATGGCGCCCAGCAGAACCAATGGCATCGTCGCCCGCGCCACGGTCATCAGGCCAGCCCCAAAACCAAACACCAGTATGAATGTTACCGCGCCGACGACGGTCTGCCCCGCCAGAAGCCCGGCAAGCAAGCCCGCCGTTGTCAGAAGCGCCGCAATCATCGCGCTACCGACCGCAGACACACGCCCTGCGGCCATGACGTCAGCGACGCGGGCCAGCAGCGTTGCCGGCCCCTTCAGCGCGGCAAGGCTGACTGCGGCCACCGCCGTCAGTCCCAGATCCTGAAGCAACCTGATCAGGTGCAGATCGAGGCCCCAGGAGAGAAAGCCGCTGCAGGAGAAACACACCATCATCAAAACCGCAGCCCGGCGGCGCAATGCCTCAGGCATGATACCCTGCAGGAATGCTGCATCTTTGCCCGGATCAGCGACATCGGTCCTCTCACCGATGAAATGCCAGTGCAGCGGCGCACAGACACACAGATGGAGCCCCGCATAGACCAGAACGACCATGCGCCAGCCGAGAACCCCGTCGAGCCAGAGTGTCATCGGCCAGAAAACTGTGGCGGCCAAACCGCCAAACAGCATGAGAAGGCCGATGGCACGTCTGGCCTGCGTGCCGGCCATCTGCGCCACCGCAGCATGCGCCCCCGTCGACAGCGCCAGGGGCATCGCCACGCCCATGCAGACATAGGCCAGGAAATAGCTGGCGGAGCCCTGGGCCTGCGACAGAAAGAGCAAACCAAGTGCCATCAGCAGCGAGCCGACAGGCATGACACGGCGCGCACCCAGCCGATCCGTGAGCTTCCCCAGCGGAATGCCGGCAAACGCCGATGTCACCAGCATGACGGTAACCGCACCGAAGACCTCGGCCTGGTCCAGCCCGAGATCACGGCGGAACGCTGGACTGAGGACAGCGGGAAGATAATAGGTTGTGCCCCAGCCAATCATCTGGGTCAGCGCAAGCACAGGGATAGCACGGCGCAAGGCGCGCTCTGGTCTCCAGCTTTCAGCCAGCACGGTCATCAGCCAACCCGGGAATCATCCCACTATAAGCAGACATGATCGCCTGACCACCCGCACATTCCTGATGGCAGGTATCAGAAAGGATGATCGACCCGCTATCCCTCGAGCTTGATGCGCAAGGTCTCGCCTTCCGCCTCGGCATGGCGCTTCAGCGTCTCGCGGGCCGCGTCCGCCTCGCGCTGGCGGTTCCACATCGAGGCGTAGATGCCCTTCTTTTTCTTCAAAAGAGTGTCATGTGTGCCGCGCTCGGCGATAACGCCCTTGTCCAGCACGATGATCTCGTCCGCATTGACCACGGTGGAAAGCCGGTGCGCGATGACGATGGTCGTGCGGTTGCGCGAAACGCCGTCGAGTGCCTCCTGGATCTCCATCTCGGTATGGCTGTCGAGGGCTGACGTCGCCTCGTCCAGCACGAGGATCGGGGGCGCTTTCAGGATGGTGCGGGCGATGGCAACACGCTGCTTCTCGCCGCCCGAGAGCTTAAGTCCGCGCTCGCCGACCTGTGCCTCGTAACCCTCCGGCAATTGCGCGATCAACCGATCAATCTGGGCGAGACGCGCGGCCTCCTCGATCTGATCGTTCGTCGCGCCATCGCGCCCATAGGCGATGTTGTAGCGGATCGTGTCGTTGAACAGCACCGTGTCCTGCGGAACCATGCCGATGGCATCGCGCAGCGTTTCCTGCGTGACCTTGCGGATATCCTGCCCGTCGATGGTGATGGAACCGCTTGAAATATCGTAGAACCGGAACAGCAGCCGCGAGATCGTCGACTTTCCTGCGCCCGACGGACCAACGATGGCGACCGTCTTGCCTGCCGGAACCTCGAAGCTGACGCCCTTCAGGATCGGCCGCTCCGGCATGTAGTGAAAGGCGACATTGTCGAACTTCACCGCGCCTGCAACGACCTGCAAGGGACGCGCGTCCGGCGAGTCCTTCACCTCGGCATTGGTCGAGAGGATATCGAACATCTTCTCGATATCAACGAGCGCCTGTTTGATCTCGCGATACACCATGCCCATGAAGTTGAGCGGTATGAACAGCTGCAGCAGCAGCGCATTGACCAGCACGAAGTCGCCCACGGTCTTGTGGCCGGCTGCTACATCGAGACCGGCCATCACCATGCACAGCGTCAGCGCCAGCGTGAATATGACGGCCTGTCCGGTATTGAGCACGGCCAGCGACGTGTAGCTCTTGATGCTGGCGTGTTCGTAGGCCGCCATCGACTTGTCATAGC
>JANMFA010000601.1:0-7596 GCA_031377545.1 Hyphomicrobiales bacterium
TGGGCGTGGGCACGCCGGAAGACATCGCGGCCAATGCGAAAAGCCACACCGGGCGGTTTCTCAAGGAGGTGCTGGCGCGCAGGCCGATGAAGCCGGTGAAGGCGGCGGAGTAGGTCAGCCCACCTCGATCAATTCTTCCCCATTCCGCAACGCTTCGGAGATTTCGGCGAAACACCGACCGAAGCGCGTAAGCAATAGGTTGCTGGAGATGTTGCCGAAACGAAGCCAGATGACCTGCACCGTCTGCCGCCGACTCACTGCGAAATCCGCGTCCTTTGTGATCAGCACACGTCCGGTTCGAGCGGCGAAGGCATAGACCGTTGCATCGCTCGCGCCAGCCAGCGCGCATTCCACAACATGGAGCGCATCGAACCCCTCGGATTGCAGCCAATGTGCCAAGCGAGGCGGCAGTTGTTCATCAATCAGGAATTGCAGGCTCATGCTGCGCGGATCACGCGATGGTCGATTGCCCTCGCTGCATAGCCGAGCGCCGCGTCGATATGCGCCCGCTGAAGCGAAGGATAGTCCGTCAGAATCGTTTCCGCTGAATCACCGCCAGCCAGCATCTGCAGGACGTCAGCCACTCTGATGCGCGTGCCTTTCAAGGTGGGCTTGCCGCTGCAAATTGCCAGGTCATGAACAATCCATTGCTCAGGTGGCGCGGCAGTGTTCGGCAGACGCAACGGATCATCGGCCTCCTCGGTAGGGATCCGGAAATGCGTGCCTGCATTGGGAACCTTGCCAAAGGCAGAGTAGACCGCCGTGAGAGCGGCAAGCAGATTGCGGTGCCGGACGGATGTCGGAGAGACATCGACAAACCACTGATCGAGGATGGCCTTGCCGTCGTTGCCATGACGTTTGCCACTTCCACCGCTCTCTTTGAGATGGGCTGCAGCAGTGTTGTTGCGGCGGCCAATGAACTTTGAAGGCGCAAACACCAGTTCTTCGCCCTGACTGAAAACATACCAGACCTTGAAGGTGCCGAGCCTGTTCTGCAGGCCCGGCGCAGCGTGCAATTCCTCCTTGAATCGACGGATGTTGTCTGTTGCTTCGGACCGGGTGGCGATGATCGGGCTGGACATGGCGGTCTCCAAAAAAAACTTAGTATAAACCAAAATATCTAAGAATGATCTACTGTCAAGAGGGCAAAGCTTCGGATGGGGGTTCGCAATGACGCCGCCCCTTCATCCCACATCCTCGTTGTCATTTACGCAAATTGGTTACAGGCCTTTAAGGTCCTTCCGGCATAGTTCCTGAAAATTCAGGGACAAACACCATGAACATGCCGCTGCAGGCCATGCAGTTCCAGCAGAACTCCGCCCCGGAACGCCGCGAGACCGAGCAACCGGTTGAGCGGATGATCGGCAAGGTTATCTCCGTCAACGGTGCCCGTGCGACGATTTCGACCTCCGCCACCAACGTTCAGGGCGTGAGCACGGACTTCTGGAGCATCGGCAAGCTGATTTCCATCAATCTTGGTCCAACCCGCATCGTCGGCATGGTCTTCGAGATGGCGGTGCGGCACGACCAGTGGGATGACCACAACGCCAATCTGCTGATGGTACAGATTGAACTTGTGGGCGAGGTCGCCGAATTTCCCGACGGTCGCCTGCTGTTTCGCCGTGGCATTACGGCCTACCCGTGGCTTGGAGCCACCGCGCACCGTATCCGCACTGCGGATCTGCGGGCTGTTTTCGATCTCGGCGATCGCAGGGGCATTGAAATCGGCCGTGTTTCGCAGGATGAATCCATTCCAGCCGTCGTCAGCATGGAGGACATGCTGACGAAGCACTTCTCGGTTGTGGGCACGACGGGTGTCGGCAAATCGAGTGCCGTCTCGCTGCTCGTGCGCAAGGCCGTAGAGGTCAAGCCAGAGCTGCGCGTGCTCGTGCTGGACCCGCACAATGAATACTCCCACGCCTTCCGCGACAATTCGATCACACTGGATTCAACCATTCTCGATCTGCCGCATTGGCTCTTCCGTTTTGATGAACTGCTGGATGTCGTCTATCGTGGCCGCACGCCGCCGCCGGACGAGACCGATATCCTGCGCGAGCTTGTCCCGCTGGCCAAGGCGCAGTTTGCGGTCTTCCAGTCCAATACGATGTCTGCCTCCAGCATTCTGAAGAAGTCGGCTGACGGCATTTCCTTTTCGCCGGACTCGCCCTCACCCTACCGGATGCTGGATCTGATCGCACTGCTTGACGAGATGATGGGCAAGCTCGATCCCCGGCATGAACGCTATCACCTTCGCGTGCTGAAGAACCGGCTGGAGGGTCTCAGCACCGATCCGCGCTATCGCTTCATGTTTGGGCGCGGCGCGACCGAGGACAATATCGAGACCGTTCTTGGCAAGCTGTTCCGCATTCCCCATGGTGGCAAGCCGATCACGGTGCTGCAACTGGCCGGATTGCCTTCCGAAGTGCTGAATGCGGTTGTTGCCGTTCTTGCACGGCTATCCTTCGATCTCGCGATGTACAGCGGCGACAGCTTCGAAGTCCTGGTGCTGTGCGAGGAAGCCCACCGCTATGTGCCACAGGATCCCAAGCTGGGGTTCGGGCCAACACGGCAGGCCATCTCGCGCATTGCCAAGGAAGGCCGCAAATACGGCTGCTACATTGGCATCATCACCCAGAGACCGGGCGAGCTTGATCCGACGATTCTGTCACAGTGCTCGACGGTCTTCGCCATGCGTCTCGGCAATGACCGCGACCAGGAAATCATACGCTCCGCGATTTCCGATTCATCGGCCAGCCAGATTACATTCCTGTCCGCGATCGGAAACCGGGAAGCCATCGCTTTTGGTGAAGGTGTTGCGACGCCAATGCGCATGCGCTTCACCACCCAGAACAAGGAGCAGTTGCCCAATGCGATGTTGCATGGCAACATCAGCATCATCCCGGGTGTTAAACCTCAGGTGAGCATCCGTTCGATTGTGAGCCGCATGCGTGGCGGCTCTGAAGCAGCGGATTCTGGTGGCTATTAGATGACCAATCACGGGATGTGATGGATGTTTCGCATCCCGTTGATAGATTTCAGAATGATGAATAACTCATGCGTTTATCGCATATCTAACGGCATTTCACTTCACAGCCATTCGTCACAAGAATGTCTATATTGCATTGCACAAACGATGGCGACGCGACGGAATGCCGTCCGCCATTCTGTTTCAACCCATAAGGAGTTACCCCAATGATCGTCTCTCACATCATCTCACGCATCCGCGCTCACCTGCGCTATCGCGCTTCGATTCGTGCCCTCTCGACCCTTTCGGAGCGCGAGCTTGCCGACATCGGTCTGACACGTGGCGACATCGACAATGCGGCCCGTCAGGCAGCCTTTGCCTGACAACGACCCATCCTGAAGCGGATGACGACAAGCCCGGCCATTGTGCCGGGTTTTTTCGTGTCTCTCTGCTTTTCAGCCGCAGACCTTCAGGAACGCCTCCCGGTGAGGCTCCACGCCGCGCAGACCGACCCGCGTCCTGAAAGTGCCGCTGCGAATATGAATCTGGCCCGGGCTTTCCAGAATGGACCGCATCTGGCTGCGCGATAGCGAGGCCTCCAGCCCCGGGGTTCCCGCTTCCTCGTTGTTCAGGACTTCGGCCTGCAGAGAAAAGCTGCCTTTAGCCGTCTCGATCGTGAAGTCGCGTTTCCCGGCGCTCCGCCCTTTGCCTTTGCTCCAAGCGTAGGGCATGCCTTCGTTGATATACATTCTTCCGCGCCCGCCAGCGTCGCAAGAGAAGCTCTGATTGAGGTAGCCCAGCTGCTTGGAGCCAGGATCGGAGCGGCCGCCGAATTCGAGCGAGGCAGAGCCTTGCTTGACCTCCAGGATCCAGATTTCGTCGGGCTGCTGGGCATGTCCCGGTGACACTGCAACTGACAGGGCCAGGATAGTCGCGGCGGCGTAGGCAATTCTCGAAACACGATGGATGGCAAGCACAGGCTTTCTCCGTTGGCTATTCGGCTGCGGAGATCCCCGCTTGGGCCGACAGCAAGCCGCCCTTCATGAGGATTGCCCGCTCCCCCTCACTTGCGCAGGTTTGGTCCCATTCCGCCAGCAACGGATCGACAACGCGGCGCCAGAGAGGCGGAACCAGCGAAATCAGGATCATTGTCATGTATCCGTAGGGATACACCGGCCCTTCCGGCTCCTTTTCCAGCTTCCAGAACGGTTTTGCCGCATACATGTGGTGATGCGAATGGCGCGGCAGATTGTAGAGCAAGCCTGAAGAGACCAGCTTGTAGGTGTTCCAGGCATGGCGCGGCTCGATGCCTTTTCCGGGCACGCGGACCAGCCCGTAGTGTTCAATGAAGTTGACGAGCTCGAGATAGAGCTTCCCCTGAAGAGCGACGATGATGAAAGCGCCCGCTGCCCAGATCCCGCCAATGGCATATGTCCCCGCCAACAGCGCCAGAGACACCAGCTGGCCAGTGATCATGCGATTGTGCAGCGACCAAAGCCCCAGCTTCTTGCGCTGCAGCCTCTCGGTTTCAATACGCCAGGCCGAGATGTTTCCATGCAGGGTCGAGCGCAGGAAGAACGCCAGCGCATATTCGCCGCGCCGCGATGTTGCGGGATCAACCGACGTGCAGACATTGCGGTGGTGACCATAGACATGCTCGATCGAGAAACTGGTGTCGAAGGAGAAGGCCAGCAGCCAGCGGCCCACCAGCATGGATAGCCGGTCTTGCGTGCGATGGGTGAGCTCGTGTGCCACATTGGTGGCGGCTGCGCCAATGAACAGCCCGGTACCCATCAAGGCCCCCAGCAACGTCCAGAAGCCACTGGCCGCCCGCGCGCCTTCGATATCGATGCCCAGCATGGCCACCGAAGGAACAAGGCCAAGGCCGTTGCCAGACCCGAAGAGCAGCGACAGCGCAATGATGTTCAGCGCAATCAATGGCAACGTCAGGAATAGCATCGCATTGAGGAAGCGGGCAGGGGCACCCGTGTGCCGTACGGTATCGTCGCCTGCCGCCTCGTCCACGATGGTGGAGAGAACAAACGCTGCCGCATACCCTGCCCACAGCATCAGGCCGCCGGAGAAAAGTGCGCTGAGATTCAGGACGAGCAAGGCATTCATCAGCGCGTAATGTGCGTTTCTCAGCAGCATGGCGGCTCCCTGCATTGAAGGCTGATTGAACCGCTAGGGCCAAATTTGTCAAACATCAGCGCGCCAATGGCGTGATTAACCCTATTGGTCATGTTTTGTTCTTGTAGGCCTCTCTCGCCTTGTGATGAGAACAAAAATGGAATAAGAACGAAGTGTGAACGGAGGAAACGTCATGTTGCGTCGTGTCATCGAAGATACAGCGGAAGTCACCATCATCGGCCTGTTCCTGATGATGGTCTGGACCTGGGCCAGTGCTGTCGCGCAGGCATCAGGCGTCTGACGTTTATGTCGGGCAACTGAGGTCATAACCTGCGGAAGGTGTGGACGGGTGCATTCCCGTCTGGAATCAGGGCAAGAGGGCTGCAATAGGTTCCGCTGGGGATCAGGAGCGCCGCCATGTCCACCACCTATCACGATGTCGGCTTCGTCCATCTGCACGTCCATTCGTCGTTCTCGCTGCTGGAGGGGGCTTTGCCCATCGCCAAGCTGGCAAAGCTCGCCGAAGCGGATGAGATGCCGGCCCTGGCACTGACAGACACGAACAATCTTTTCGGTGCGCTGGAGTTTTCGGAAAAGCTGGCGGGAAGCGGCATTCAGCCCATCATCGGTCTGCAGCTTGCGGTGGATTTTGGCGATCACCAGGCTGCAACCGGACGCCCGAATGCCCAGCGCGAGGGCAGGGGCAAACTGGTTCTGCTTGCCATGAATGAGGCGGGATATCGCAACCTGATGCGGCTCACGAGCGCCGGATTCATGGAAACCGAATCGTCCGATGAGCCGCATGTCACGATGGAAAGGATGCAGGATCTGAGCGAGGGCATCATCGCGCTCACCGGCGGGCCTGACGGTCCGCTCAACCGCGCCCTGATATCGGCCCGCGCTGATCTTGCGGAAAAGCGGTTACTTGCCCTGAAAGCGATGTTCGCCGACCGCCTCTACATCGAGTTGCAGCGTCACGGTGAGGCGAACGAGACCGCCGCAGAACCTCAGCTTCTCGCCATGGCCTATGCGCACCGCCTCCCTCTTGTCGCCACGAACGAACCGTTCTTCGGCAGCAAAAAGGACCACGAGGCCCATGACGCGCTGATCGCGATCGCGGAGGGGCGACTTGTTTCCGATGACGAGCGGCGCAAGGTGAGCACAGAACACGGTTTCAAGAGCCGCGCCGAGATGCAGAAACTGTTCAAGGATCTGCCGGAAGCGATACAGAGCACGATCGAAATCGCGATGCGGTGTTCCTATCGCCCGCGTGTGCTCAAGACACCGATCCTGCCGCGCTTCTCAGAAAGCGAGGATGAGGCGGCGTTGCTCAAGCGTGAAGCGCATGCAGGGCTGGACGACCGCTTCCGCCAGCATGACCCAGTGGCAGGGATGACGGAGGAGGATTACCGCAAGCGGCTCGACTTCGAGCTTTCCGTCATCGAGCGCATGAAGTTCCCCGGATACTTTCTCATCGTCTCGGATTTTATCCGCTGGGCGAAGGAGCAGGGCATTCCCGTGGGGCCAGGCCGAGGCTCGGGCGCGGGCTCTCTCGTGGCCTATGCGCTGAAGATCACGGACCTTGATCCGCTGCAGTTCAACCTACTGTTCGAGCGTTTCCTCAACCCCGACCGCATCTCGATGCCGGATTTCGACATCGATTTCTGCCAGGACCGCCGCGAGGAGGTGATCCGCTACGTCCAGGACCGCTACGGGCAAGATCGCGTGGCACAGATCATCACTTTCGGCAGCTTGCAGGCACGCGGCGTGATCCGCGATGTCGGCCGCGTACTGGAAATGCCTTACGGTCAGGTCGACAAACTGACCAAGCTCGTCCCGCAGAACCCGGCCAATCCGGTGACTCTGGAAAAGGCAATTGCCGAGGAAGCGCGCCTGCGCGCCGCATCGGACGAAGACCCGCAGGTCGAGCGCATGCTGGGTATCGCGTTGAAGCTGGAAGGGCTTTATCGTCACGCCTCCACCCATGCCGCCGGCATCGTGATCAGCGATCGTCGCTTGGAAGAGATGGTGCCGCTGTACCGTGATCCGAAATCCGACATGCCGGTTACCCAGTTCAACATGAAATGGGTGGAACAGGCCGGCCTCGTGAAGTTCGACTTTCTCGGCCTCAAGACATTGTCGGTGCTGGACCGCGCCGTGAGGCTGCTGGCCAAGCGCGGCGTATCCGTCGATCTCCTGAAAATCCCGCTGGATGACGAGAAAACTTTCGCCATGCTGTCGCGCGCTGAAGCGGTGGGCATCTTCCAGCTTGAATCAGGCGGCATGCGGCGCGCGCTGTCCGACATGAAGCCCGACCGTTTCGAGGATATCATCGCGCTGGTCGCGCTGTATCGCCCCGGCCCCATGGCCAATATCCCGGTCTATTGCGACTGCAAGCACAAGCGCGCCGAGCCGGAATACATCCACCCGCAGGTCAAATCCGTGCTGGAGGAGACATTCGGGGTCATCGTCTATCAGGAACAGGTGATGCAGATCGCGCA
>JANMFA010000616.1:0-7909 GCA_031377545.1 Hyphomicrobiales bacterium
CCAATGCGGACGCGGCGCGTTCGAAATCATAACGACGACGCCGCCCTTCCTGCGGAACCTGGCCAGTGCCTCGCCTGCCGACGGATGGGCTGCAAGTCCGTTGTGCACGACTCCCCAGACATCCGAGAAGATCACGTCATAGCCGCCGGAAATCTCATCGAGGCTGGAAAGAACGGAAATGCTGGACAAAGGCTGGCTCGCATCTTGTTGGCGCTTCGGGCCGCTCCCTCGACCACGCCAGCCCCGTTGCCGTCAAGCGCGGCGCAGCAGGCTGCGGAAGGACTGGCGCTGGCCACGCGCCGGGGTTGCGGGCTCATCCGCAACAGCAGGGGCCTGGCTCGAAGATCTCCGCGAGGGGGCGGACTTGGTGCCCGGCCCATCAACCGCCCGCGGTTCGAGAACTTCCGGGCGCACGGGCCGCGAAGCACCGAACAGCGCGCCGATGGCCAGAGGGACCGCGAAATCAAGCAGGTCGAGAATCGTCTGTTCCGATGCCACGTCGGCGACCAGAAGCTCGATCCCGCGCCTCTGGAGATACTCCGCCAGATCAGCCGGATGGATGTCGGCGCCGCTCTCGCCATCCTGTCCCGCCTGGATCAGCGTGCGGGCTGAAACCCGGACATGACGGATGCCGCGCGATTCCATCTCGCGCATATCGAGCTTCAGATGCGGCAGGCGGTCGAGACCAAAACGAATGCCCTTGCCCGAAAACATGGTCATTGTGCCCCGTGCTTCATCTGGCAGCGTTCTGAAATCAGCGTCGCTGATCTCGAGAACCAGCGCCGCACCAAGACCCGAATCGGCGCGGATCAGCCGCTCGAGCGTCTCGATGAACGCGGCACTGGCAAGCGTCGAACCTGCAATCTGGCAATACAGCGAGACCTCCCGGTCTCTCGCCCTGAGAATGCGCAGGACATGCACCGCCCGGTCGACAAGCACGCGGTCAAGATCCGCCTCCAGCGCGGTGGCAGCCGCGATCCGGCGCAGATCAGCATCGGTCTGGAGTTCGCCCTGCCCCCCCTTGAGGCGAAGCGTGGCCTCGTAGCCGCGTGTCTTGCGCTGCGGCAATGTCACCACGGGTTGCAGGCAAAGCTCCAGCCGGTCACTGGCCAGTGCCGAAGCAAGGGTCGACTTCAGCTCGGCCATGACAGCAGGAGAGGGAGCATCGAACAGGCTGGCGCTCGCGGGCACATCCGCCGTGAAGCCAAGTTCAGCCTCGTCTTCATACCATTCCGGAGGGGCTGCAGACGGAAAGGGCTGGGTTCGCGACGATGCCGCAGACGCCGGTGATACACCGGCAAGCCGCTGCTCATGCCCGGAGACCGTCTTCGCAAGGTCGCTGACAAGCGAACCCAGCACCTCGATATCAGCCGTTGCGGCGCGCCAGACCAGTGCGGGGGATTCGACGGTCAGGCGCTCGACTTCCGCCATTCTGGCATCGGATTGCGCCTGCCGTTCCAGCAGGATGTCCACTTCCCGCTGGAGGTTGACGAAGGCCTTCTCAAGCACGGCCTGTCCGGAGTTGAGGGTTACCACACGGACAGCCGCGACAGCACAACCCGCCACGGCCAGACCGCCGAGGCCTGCCGCGAGCACGGGCGCTCCGGCTGCCGCCATCAGCGCGGCACCGGTGGCACCACCGGCGAGCGCGGTGGCACCCGCCGCGCCTATCGACTTGATCTTCATCAGCCCAGCCATTCTTCTGTCGTTGGTTGTTGCCCGAAAGAGGTATTCCAGCTGATTCGCTTTTTCTGGATGATGATGCATCATCCGAAGCGCTTTGAGAATCATCTGCGAGGTCGATCATGCCGCGTTTCTTCAATCCGCGCCGCATTGCACAGCCCGGATCGCTCTACAGTCAGGGTGTGGTGCATTCCGCACGGGCTCGAAGGCTGGTCATTTCGGGCCAGATCGGCGCGCGTCTCGATGGCACGGTGGCCGAAACGCTGGAAGAGCAGATGGACATCGCCTGGGACAACCTGATCGAGGTCCTGCGCGAAGGCGGCATGACCGTGGCCGATCTCGTCAAGGTAGTGACCTATGTCACTGTTCCCGGTTCCGTGGCTCTGGCGCGCAAGGTGCGTCAGAGAAAGCTTGGGCAGCACGCACCCGCGTCAACCTATCTGGAAGTTCTGGGCCTCGCCACGCCGCAGTTTCTCTTCGAGGTCGAGGGCGAGGCGGTCAGCGAGGATCCAGCGTCGATATACGATGAGTTTCCCGATGCGGTCGCCCAGAGCGGGAGCTTCCGGTCCCGATCCTGAAGCGGCTTCTCCCGCACGATGAATGCCTTGGCAGTGCTGCCTTGAAAGGCGCGACCAACGGTAGCAGTATGTTGCCGCAAAAAGGAGCAGGGAAAACAATGTCTGCCGCCACGAGTGAGCCAAGTATCAGAACTGACGCCAGTGTTTTGCCCCTTCCGTCCCGGCGCGAGATCATTGCGGGCGGGGCCGCCATGGCAGGCGCTGCTGCGACTGGAGGCGCTCTTGCCCAGACCGGCAACACATTGATCAAGCTCCGCATTCTGGAAACCACAGACATCCATGTGCATGTCCAGTCCTATGACTATTATCGCGATCAGCCTGATGACACCGTGGGTCTCGCCCGGATAGCGAGCCTCGTGGACAAGGCGCGCGCCGAGGTCAGGAATACGCTGCTGTTCGAGAATGGCGACTTCCTCCAGGGCAATCCGCTGGGCGACCTGATGGCCTACGAGAGGGGCTTCAAGGCGGGTGACACGCATCCCATCATCCGCGCCATGAACCAGATGAAGTTCGATGTCGGTACGCTGGGCAACCATGAGTTCAACTACGGCCTCGATTTTCTGGCCAAGTCACTGGCCGGGGCCAAGCACCCCACGGTTTGCGCCAACGTGGCCAAGGGACAGCTCTCGGCAAATGCCCGCAGTGATGACACGCTCGTCCGGCCGTATGTGATCCTTGACCGCGATGTTTTGGACGAGGCGCGTGGATCGCATCGCCTGCGCGTGGGTGTCATCGGTTTTACGCCGCCGCAGATCATGCAGTGGGATCAGGCGCATCTGCGCGGCAAGGTGGATACCCGCGATATCGTCGAAAGCGCCCGGGCATGGATTCCCGAGATGAAGGAACGCGGTGCCGACATCATCGTGGCGCTGGCCCATACCGGAATTTCCAGTGCCACGGCGCAAGGCCGGGATGAGAATGCCGCACTCCATCTCGCCTTTGTGCCGGGGATCGACGTGATCCTCACGGGCCATCTGCACCTCGTCTTTCCGGGACCGGTGTTCAAGGACAGGCCCGGTATCGACATCGAGAAGGGCACGCTGAACGGCATTCCTGCCGTCATGGCGGGTTTCTGGGGCAGTCATCTGGGGCAGATCGATCTCACACTTCAAAAAAGCGGCAATGATTTCAAGGTTGTGGGCCACAGTGTGGGCGTGCTGCCAGTCTTCCGGCGTGAGGCGGGAAAGGTTGTGCCTCTGGCGGAGCCAAAAGCCGAGATCATCGCGTCCGTTCAGGCCGAACATGACGCGACTCTGGAGTATGTCCGCCGACCCGTTGGCAAGACAGCCAAGGCGATGGACACCTATTTTTCGCTGATCGCCGACAATGCCGCCCTGCAGGTGATCTCCGATGCGCAGATCTGGTATGCCAAGGGACTGCTCGCGGGTGGTCCGCATGCAGGTCTGCCCCTGCTTTCGGCGGTTGCACCCTTCAAGGCTGGCGGTCGCGGCGGCGTGGAATTCTACACGCAGATCGCCGAAGGGCAGGTGGCGCTCAAGAACGTCGCTGATCTCTATATCTATCCCAACACGCTGAAAGCCGTGAAGGTGAACGGTGCCCAGCTGAAGGACTGGCTGGAGATGTCCAGCGGTCTTTTCAACCAGATCAAGGCGAGCGATGACGAACAGCCTCTCGTCAATGCGGCATTCCCGGCCTTCAATTTCGACATGATCGACGGCGTGACCTATCAGGTCGATCTGGCGCAGCCCGCAAAGTATGACGGCACAGGCAAGGTGGTGGAAGCTTCCGCCAACCGCATCGTCGGGCTGGCGTTCCAGGGCAAGACCGTCACTGCCGAGCAGGAATTCGTGGTGGTCACCAACAACTACCGGGCATCGGGAGGCGGCAATTTCCCCGGCAACGACGGCAAGACGATCGTGCTCGATGCGCCCGATGCCACGCGCGATGTGATCATCAAGTACTTCCAGCAGACCGGAACGCTTGATCCCAAGGCGGATGGCAACTGGAGTCTGATGACAGTGCCGGGTGCAACAAACGTCGTGTTCGAGAGCAATCCCCGTGCGAAAGCATTGGTTTCGACCGTCAAGGGTGTCCGTTTTGCCAGCGATGCGGCAAACGGGTTCGCCAAGTTCCGGCTGGACCTGAGTGTCTAGGCGACGTCAGTCCTTCGTGCCCACAGCCGCCAGATAAAGATCGATCAGCTGTTCCTGCTCGATGCGCTCCGCCGTCTCCTGTTTGCGGATCGACACGACCTTGCGCAGGATCTTGGCATCAAACCCGTTGCCCTTGGCTTCGGCATAAACTTCCTTGATGTCCTCGGCGAGCGCCTTCTTCTCTTCCTCCAGCCGCTCGATCCTTTCGATGATCGACTTGAGCTGCTGGGCGGTCTGCGGATTCATGTCGCTGGCGGCATCGTTCATGGAATTCTCCTTAAGACCGCCGCTTGAACCGGCTCGCGCCCCCCGCGTCAAGCGAGGATCATGCGCCATCAACCGTTCAATGGCCCGTGGAGCTTTTGGCGAATGCCGCCTTCTGTTCCTGCGTGGCTTCCTTCTGGTGTCTCGCCCGCCAGTCGTCATAGGGCATGCCATAGACATGCTCGCGTGATTCCTCCTTGGAAAGCGCCAGTCCGCGCTCTTTCGCGGCATCCATCATCCAGTTTGAAAGGCAGTTCCGGCAAAAGCCCGCCAGATTCATCATGTCGATGTTCTGAACGTCGCTGCGCTCGGAGAGATGCTGCATGAGTCTGCGGAAAGCGGCCGCCTCGAGCTCTGTGGTGGTCGTGCTGTCGAACTTGCTCATTCTCGTCTCCCGTTGCCTGCCCGGCTGCCATAGTGCCGGACTTCATGCATTTCCGTGCGCTTGAGCAACGGCGTCAGATCCGCCGCGAGGCGCTCGCCCCAGCGTATGGCATCCGTTTCGCGGGCGATCAGGTCCTGTCGCACTTCAATGAGAACATGGGCAATCCCGCGCGAGATGCAATGACGGGACATGCTGTCGCCCTCGAGTGCACCATCATAGGGCTCATTGTCGCCGGTCACGATCGTCGCATCGGCATTCAGCCTCGCGAGCAACGCAACAGGCAGGCGCGGATCGCTGTCCCAGAGCACACCAACATGCCAGTGCCGGTCGATGCCCTTCATGCGTGGGGTGAAACTGTGGACAGACACAACTGCCGGGACAATTCCCGCCCCAAGCATCGTGTCGATCACGGATGCCACTGCGGCATGATACGGCAGGGAAAACTGCTCCATCCGCGCCCGGATGTCCGCTGCACCAATGCGTGCATTGCCCGGCACCACTGCCCCGTCGGACAGGCGCATCACCAGCGTGGGATCATCGTCGCCCCGGTTCGGATCGATCAGCAGGCGCGAAAAACGGGAGAGTACAGCGGGTGCCGAAAGCTGTGCGGCCAGCGCGCGGGTCAGGGCGGCCACGCCGATATCGTAGGCGATGTGCCGCTGCAGTTCCTCCCAGGGCAACCCCAGATTGGCGAACGCGGAAGGAATCACATTCGAGGCATGGTCGGCCAGCACGATTGCGCCGCTGGCGATGTCGCCTGCCACGATCTCGAAGGAATCGCCGCCGTCCTGGGCGACAACCCGTTTGGGAAGAGGAGAATGCACCGCCAGCCCCGATCTGCCGCCCTGTCCGATGTCGACCGGAATATATAGCGGCGAGGGCTTGTGAAAGTCCGTCGCGCTGGCCTACACAGGAATCTCCGTCATTAGTCGTAAGATATCGATGTCTGAACCGATGCACAGTCGGTCGCTGAAAAGCCGCCATGTCTTCCTGCGCGGCATTTTCGATGCAGCTGTTGCCGCCGCTCACCCCGATCAGGCGCTTCCTTCGGCCCTGCCTCCGCCCCCGGCAACGGGCAGGATACTGCTGCTCTCGACCGGCAAGGCGGGCGGCAGCATGATGGCGTCCGCGGTCCGCCATTATCGCACGGCTTGCGGGCTTCCCCCCGAAAGGCTGTTCGGACTCGGCACCGCGCGGCACGGCTATGAGGGGACCAATCCGCTGATCGAGATGGTCAGTGCGGGCCACCCCGTACCGGATCAGGGCAGTCTGGATGCTGCGCGGCGGACATTGGCCATGGCGGCGCATGCAACACCCCAGGATATCGCGGTGGTGCTCATGTCCGGCGGCGGTTCCGCCAACTGGATTGCCCCCGCGGGCGCGATATCGCTGGCGGAGAAACAGGCACTGAACAAGGCGCTGTTGCGATCGGGCGCCCACATCGGCGAGATCAACTGCGTGCGCAAACATCTCTCGCGCATCAAGGGCGGACGGCTGGCGGCGCGAATCGCGGCGCAGCGCATCTGGACATTGGCGATCTCCGACGTGCCGGGCGATGATCCCTCGACCATCGCGTCGGGTCCGACCGTGCCCGATCCGACCACGCAGGCGGATGCCATCGCCATTCTGGCGAAGTACAATGTAGTCCTGCCGGAGAGTGCGGCGCGTGTGCTCGCAGATCCATCGCAGGAATCACCCAAGCCGGGCGCCGCTGTCTTTGCCCGCAGCAGCTTCGACATCGTCACCCGGCCTCGCGATGGCCTTGAGGCCGCGATCAGGGCTGCCGAGCACGCGGGCTACACCGTGCATTCGCTCGGCCCTGACGTCGAAGGAGAGGCACGGGAGGTGGCTGCGGCCCACGCACGCCTGGCACTCGAGATGAAGGTCGCAGGCAAACGCACTGTCATCCTGTCGGGCGGTGAGCTGACCGTCACGATCAGGGGCGAGGGGACAGGCGGACCGAACCAGGAATATGCGCTGGCGCTGGCCGAGGCACTTGGCGGAACGACCGGCATCACGGCCCTTTCCGGCGACACCGATGGCACCGATGGCGGGCGGGGGGATGCGACTGATCCTGCCGGAGCCTTCATCGATGAAACAACCTTGGCGCGAGCCAGGGCGAGAGGCCTCGACGCAGCGGCGCATCTCGCACAAAACAATGCGACACCCTATTTCCAGGCGCTGGGCGATCTGCTGGAGACGGGGCCGACACTGACAAACGCCAACGATCTTCGTGTGATTCTGGTGGAGCCATGAGAAGTGTGTTGCCCCTGATTGCCGCGACCATCGCACTGCTGGCGAGCGCCCCGGACGCGCGTGCTGATCTGCGGGTCTGCAACGCAACGCCGAACCGCGTTGGCGTGTCGATCGGCTACCGGGATCCGCAGGGCTGGATCACGGAAGGCTGGTTCAACCTGCGGGCCAACAGCTGTGAGGCGGTGCTCAAGGGCGATCTCAATTTCAAGTACTATTATGTCTATGGCATCGACTATGATCGCGGCGGAGAATGGGGCGGGCCTTCGTTCATGTGCACACGCGAGCGCGAGTTTTCGGTGCGCGGATTTGAAAATTGCCTGGCGCGCGGGTTTGACCGCACCGGATTTTTCGAGATCGATACGGGTGAGCAGAAGAACTGGACGGTTCAGCTCACGGAAGCCAACCGGCAAGGTGGATCACCGCCTGGCGGACTGCAGCCCGGGGGGCAACGACGATGAGACGCATGCGCAGGACGAAGCTTCTCGCCACTCTGGGGCCGGCCTCCCAGGACGATGCGATTGTAGAAAAGCTGTTCGAGGTCGGCGCGGATATCTTCCGCATCAACATGAGCCATTCCTCCCATGAAGTGCTGCGCGCCCGCGTCAAGCAGCTCAGGGCGATGGAGGCAA
>JANMFA010000023.1:0-6496 GCA_031377545.1 Hyphomicrobiales bacterium
CGACACGAAAACCGATGGCGTGTGCCAGCGGAGGCTTTTCCGGCGGGGACCAGCACCAGAACTGGCGATAGGCCAATGCGGTTTCAGATCCTGCTGCAAGCCCCCCCTTGGGTCGCCAGAACGCAATGATATTGTCATTCACCTCGGATTCGCTGGGGATTTCGACAAGCTGGATGCTGCCAGGTCCCCAGTCGCCGATCGGTTCGATCCACAGCGATGGCCGGAGGTCATAGCGCTGATCATCGTCGTGAAAAGCACTGAAATCGCGTTCTCGCTGAATGAGGCCAAAGCCTTTCGGATTGTCGTCCATGAACAGCGAAATCTGCAACTGCTCCGGGTTGCTGAGCGGTCGCCAGATCCATTCGCCGCGTCCGTTCAGCATCTGCAGCCCGTTGACCTCATGCACCGAAGGGCGGAAATCATCGACGTTGCGCCTGCGGTTCGGGCCAAACAGGAAGCTCGCCTGCATCGGTGCTATGCCGACATGATCCAGTGCGCTGCGCGCAAAGACGGTCGCCTCGGTATCGAGAATGGTGAGGTCGCTGACGCGCAGCGTGAAACGGAAGGCCGCCGTGGCACTTTCTGAATCCGCGACCGCATGGATGACGAGGACGCTGTCCTGCGTCGGGCGTTCGATCCAGAAGGCGCGGAAAACCGGAAACTCCTCGCCCCGCGCATCTGCTGTCTTGATCGCCAGTGCCCGAGACAGTGCTCCCATTGTCTGCCCCCGGGCGATTGCGCGGAAGAACGTCGCACCCTGGAATGTAGCAACCTCGCGCTGGTTCTCCCCTGATGTCAGCAGCCGGAAGCCCGAGAAGCCGATATCAGCGCTTTGCGCCGGTGGCTGGATCTTGCCGAAGGTATAGCGGCTGGGATCGTACACGACCCGGCGGACAGCGCCGTCTTCCACCAGGCTGATCGAAACAGGCGTCGCATAGACGAAACCGCGATGCAGCGGTTCGATCACCAGCGAGCGCGTCTCATCGGCCCAGATCTGGCGTTCGGGACGATGGCGGATTCCGCCGTAGGTTTCAGCATTCATGCCATTGAAAGGATCGGGCAGGCTGGCATTGGGAGGCGTGAAAGCGCGCTTTGACAACAGCCTTGCAGCTTCGATCACTACGCCCGGATCAAACCGTGTTCCATCCTGCAGGACGGCCTGAAGGAAGGCCAGCGCACCGGTCGGCTGCTGGGCGGCAACAGGAGTGCCGAGGCAGGCCACAGCCGTTGCCCCCAAAAATTGGCGCCGATCGAGACGAGGCATAGTTTTCGACGTGTCCCAGGGTTTCGCGCCAGTTCCTGCATGGGCATGACGTGGCAGACATCGCGTTCTATAAAGCATCCCGCTGCGAGGTGAAGCCGCGTCACGTGTTTTTCGGTTTGCCATCGCTCATTTGTCGTTTCTTTACCCCAATAGGCCATTGCTCGCTTATGGCGCATCGGAAATTGATTCCGTGCGCCAACTCCATGATGGCCCAGCCAACACCGAAGAGTTCCACCATGAAGACCCTCGCAGTCGTCCTCGCCGCAGGTCAGGGCACCCGGATGCGCTCGAAACTGCCGAAAGTTTTGCATGCGGTTGCCGGGCGATCGATGATCGGCCATGTACTGGCCTCGGTTGGCGAAAGTGTCGCGACGGCTGCCGCTGTCGTTGTAGGACCGGACCGAGAGGATGTGGCGAGCGAGGCCCGCAAGCTTTTTCCAGGTGCCTCCGTGCATGTCCAGACTGAACGGCTGGGCACAGCGCACGCGGTTCTGCACGCCAAGACGGACATCGAAGCGGATTGTGATGCCGTTATCGTCCTTTATGCCGATACGCCGCTTGTACGCCCCGAAACGATTGCCCAGCTGCGCGATGCAGTTGCGGCAGGTGCCGCGGTTGCAGCCCTTGGCTTCGAGGCGCGCGATCCAACGGGATACGGGCGCTTCATCATGCAGGGCGATACGCTGACGGCAATCCGCGAGCACAAGGATGCGACAGAAGCTGAGCGCGCCGTGACTTTGTGCAATGCCGGTCTGATGGCGCTTGACGGTCGCAAGGCGCTCGAAATTCTTGGCCGGATCGGCAATGCCAATGCCCAGAAGGAATACTATCTCACCGACGCCGTCGAGATCGCGCGTGCCATGGGCCTGAAAACCGTGGCGGTCCTTGCGCCGGAAGACGAGGTGATGGGTGTCGATGACCGCATGAAACTGTCGGTGGCAGAGGGAATCATGCAACGCCGGTTGCGGGACATGGCCATGCGCAACGGAGCGACATTGGTCGATCCAGCGAGCACGTTCCTCAGCCACGACACGAAGATTGGTTCTGATGTCATTGTGGAACCGAATGTTTTCTTTGGAACAGGCGTTTCAGTTGCGAACAATGCTGTCATCCATGCCTCGTGCCATATCGAGGGTGCGGTGATTGGTGAAGGCGTTCACGTCGGCCCGTTTGCGCGCCTGCGGCCGGGCACGGTTCTGGCCACAGGTTCGAAAGTCGGCAATTTCTGCGAGGTCAAGAACGCCGATGTCGGCGAGGGTGCGAAAATCAACCACCTGACCTATATCGGCGACGCCACGATCGGCGCTGGCGCAAACATCGGGGCAGGGACGATCACCTGCAACTACGATGGCTATTTCAAACACCGGACCGTGATCGGCAAGGGAACCTTCGTCGGTTCCAATTCATCGCTGGTGGCACCGGTCACTGTGGGCGACGGCGCATATGTCGGCTCAGGCTCGGTTGTGACGCGGGATGTTCCTGCCGATGCACTCGCGTTGACGCGGGCAGAGCAGACAACAAAGACCGGTTGGGCCCAGCGATTCCGCACCACGATGGCAGCGCGCAAGGTCTCCAAGACGAAACCGTAAGTGCAAAAGCCGTCACAAACGGTCATCCAAGTTGATTTGATGGGGCAGGGGCAGTGCAACTACCCCTCGCGTAGCGAAAACAGAGGCGAGAAGAACCGAAATGTGCGGAATCGTTGGTATCCTTGGTCAGACACCCGTTGCGGGATTGCTGGTCGATTCTCTCAAGCGTCTTGAATATCGCGGGTATGATTCCGCAGGTATTGCTACCCTGGAGGATGGACACCTCACCCGTCGGCGCGCCCAGGGCAAGCTTCGCAACCTCGAGGCCCGCCTGCTCGAAGAACCGCTCTCGGGCATGATTGGTATCGGGCATACCCGCTGGGCAACCCACGGCAAGCCAACCGAAGCCAATGCGCATCCGCACGCCACCGACAAGCTGGCCGTGGTTCACAACGGAATCGTCGAGAATTTCCGCGAACTGCGCGAGGAATTGATCGCCGACGGGTGCATTTTCCAGTCCGAGACCGACACCGAAGTGGTCGCACATCTCGTGACTCGGGAAATGCGGACCACCAACGATCCGGTCAAGGCGGTCGAGCGGGCCTTGCCACGCCTGCACGGCGCCTTCGCCCTGGCGTTCGTGTTCGAAGGGCATGACGATTTGCTGATTGGCGCTCGGCAGGGGGCCCCGCTTGCGGTCGGCTACGGCGATGGCGAGATGTATCTTGGATCGGATGCGCTGGCGCTTGCCCCCTTCACCGACAGCATTTCCTACCTTGAGGAGGGCGACTGGGTTGTCCTCAACCGCAAGGGAGTCGAGTTCCACGATGTCGGGAATGCAGTTGTCCAGCGTGCGCGAATCAAGAGTCAGGCTGGCGCTTTCCTGGTGGACAAGGGCAATCACCGGCACTTCATGGCCAAGGAAATCCATGAGCAGCCCGAGGTGATAGGTCGCACGCTCTCGCATTATCTCGACATGGCCAGCGGCGAAGTGCGGTTGCCGGTCGAATTGCCATTTGATTTCAGGACGATCGACAAGATTTCGCTGTCCGCTTGCGGCACGGCCTATCTCGCGGGACTGACAGCCAAATACTGGTTCGAGCAGTTCGCCCGCCTGCCGGTCGAAATCGATGTGGCCTCCGAGTTCCGCTACCGGGAAGCACCGTTGCGCAAGGGTGATCTGGCGCTGTTCGTGTCGCAATCGGGTGAAACGGCCGATACCTTGGCCTCGCTGCGCTACGCCAAGGACAATGGCCAGCACGTGCTGAGCGTCGTCAACGTGCCGACATCAACGATGGCGCGCGAAAGTCACGCTGTCCTGCCGACGCTGGCCGGACCGGAGATCGGCGTGGCTTCGACGAAGGCCTTCACCTGCCAGCTTGCTGTGCTGGCCTGTATCGCGATCGCAGCAGGTCGCCAGCGCGGCCATATTGACGCAAAGCGCGAACAGGAACTGGTCACGCAGCTCATCGCCATCCCTGGCCTTATCGCGGAAGTCCTGAAGAATGAGCCGCATATCGAACTGGTTGCCCACAAGCTCGCGAAGGCACGCGACGTGCTCTATCTCGGGCGAGGCACCAATTTTCCGCTGGCGCTGGAAGGCGCGCTCAAGCTCAAGGAACTGTCCTATATCCACGCGGAGGGTTATGCCGCTGGCGAACTGAAGCACGGGCCGATCGCCCTCATCGACGAGCAAATGCCGGTCGTCGTACTCACGCCGATGGACAGATGGTTTGAAAAGACCGTGTCCAACATGCAGGAGGTCGCCGCTCGCGGCGGCCAGATCATCGTCATCGGGCCGAAGGACACGGCGGAGAAAGCGGCGGTGCAGACCGTTGGTGCCATCACCATGCCCGACATGGCATCGGAATTCTCGGCACTGGTCTATGCAATCCCTGTCCAGCTTCTGGCATATTATACGGCCTCGATCATGGGCAAGGATGTGGATCAGCCGCGCAATCTGGCAAAGTCCGTCACGGTCGAGTGAGCCTGACCTCGCTTTCAGGAGCGGCAGTCCGGCAGAAATGCGGCGTTTGACGCGACAGCAGCGAGGTGGGAGGCGTGACCGCACAGCCGCGCCCTTTCCAACCGGGCTTTCCATGCCTATCTCTGCCATCTTAGCGTTGTGTTCATGAGTCGCGGGTCAAAACCGGGGCTTGATCCACCAGAGGCCTGATTCCGATGCGCGACCCCGTCGATCTCTTCAACAGTTTCGTCATTCCCTCGGTCGAGGAAACGACGAGCCGTGGCTCGTACCGATACGACATTTTCTCGCGGCTGCTGAAGGAGCGGATCATCTTCCTGACCGGCCCGGTCGAGGATCAGATGGCGACGCTTGTTGTGGCGCAGCTGCTGTTCCTGGAGGCGGACAATCCCAAGAAGGAAATCAACCTCTACATCAACTCACCCGGCGGCGTCGTGACAGCCGGACTATCGATCTACGATACCATGCAGTTCATCCGCTGCCCGGTCGTGACCCTGTGCACGGGGCAGGCCGCATCCATGGGCTCGCTGCTGCTGACGGCCGGGGCCAAGGACATGCGCTTTGCTCTCCCCAACGCCCGCATCATGGTCCACCAGCCTTCCGGCGGGTTCCAGGGACAGGCGACAGATATCCTGATCCATGCGGAAGAGATCAGGGGCATAAAGCGCCGACTCAACCAGATCTATGTGAAGCACACCGGCAAGGATCTCGAGACGGTGGAAGCGGCTCTGGAACGTGATAATTTCATGAGCGCCGAAGCCGCGATGGAGTTTGGTCTGATCGACAAGGTTTATGAGAAGCGGCCCGAGACTGCTTCGGACGAGAAGTAACCGGTATGGCGCTCATTCCAACCACCGGAGCTTTCTGGCCTAGCGTCATCGAGCGCTCGGCCAACCAGAAAGAGACCTGGGACCTTCCGTCCCGGATGCTGCACGAGCGGATCATCTTCCTCAACGGCGTGGTGGATGATGTCTCTTCCGCCTCGATCTGCATGCAGCTGCTCTATCTCGATTCCATCAAGAAAAACACGGAGATATCGTTCTACATTAATTCTCCGGGCGGGGTCGTGACGTCGGGTCTTGCGATTTACGACACCATGCAGTTCATCTCCAGCCCGGTCACAACATTGTGCATGGGGCAGGCCGCATCCATGGGTTCGCTGCTGTTGTGCGCGGGTGCCAAGGGTGCGCGCTATGCTTTGCCCAATGCCCGGATCATGGTCCATCAGCCTTCCGGCGGATTCCAGGGGCAGGCGACCGATATTCTGATCCATGCCGAGGAAATCCGCGCCAACAAGCTCCGTTTGAACGAAATCTACGTGAAGCATACCGGCCAGGATCTGGTGACCGTGGAGCGGGCGCTTGACCGCGACAACTTCATGACATCTGACGCCGCCCGCGCTTTTGGCCTTATCGATCAAGTTGTCGAGAAGATGTCGGAAGCTGTGGACAGCCGGAAATAGATGCATTCTTGCCAGCTTTTTTTGACCCTGTGCAACAAGTTGGTAGGGTTTGGGGTGGCAAATTGATCACATGACTCGGGGTTGCGACTCCGGGGCACTTTCGGGCAAGGCCATTCGTTGGCTATAAAGCCCAATGCGGTGGTGGTTTTTGCGGTCGGGTGCGCACCCTTGCAGAAAGCATCTTCCGAAAGGAGATGAGCGATGAGCAAGGCAGCAAGCGGAGACGGCAAGAGCACGCTCTACTGTTCGTTCTGCGG
>JANMFA010000043.1:0-3102 GCA_031377545.1 Hyphomicrobiales bacterium
TGCTGAAGGCGTGCATGCCGAGAAAGAGGATCAGGCCAGAGATGAGCAGCGTCATGATGAGAAAGGACTTTCGGCAGGAATGACCGGTGCTTTAGCAACGCCGGACCGCCCTGTCACCTTGCCCGGCAGATGCAGGCGCCCGTGCGGGTCATTGCGTTCTGGGAACGGCGGCCAGGAACTCCCTGAGTGGTTCGGCGTAGAGTCTTGCCATGCTGCCCGTCGTGCCGTGGCCAGCGGTGTCCGGGCTGGCCGGAATGAGATAGAGCTTGCCGTTCTTCACCTGCTTCATCGCCTCGGCCATCAGGCCCGTGGCAACGGGGTTGCGCTCATCATCCGCGGAATTGATCGCGAGCAGATGGGCCTTGATCGCGCCCAGTTTCGGCGCGGGGTTGTAGTCGCCTGACGAGGCCCACTGGTACAGAAAGTCGTTGGCATCGGCAGGCGCGGGTGCAGCGAGGCGTGCCGTCACCAGCTTGTCGGCAGCGTCACGCGTGGGGGCCTGTTTCTGATAGGCCAGATCGCCGCCATTGGTGCCGGTGGCATAGAAGACATTGGCGATGCGCAGCATCCTGGGCTGCACAGTGTAGTTCCCGTCCTGATACTCCGGATCGGCCTTTATCGTCTCGATCATCAGTCTGCGCATCATCCAGTTGCGGGATGACATCTCGGTTGGCTGAGAGGCCATGGGGGCGAGCGCGTCCATCATGTCAGGATAGCGCACGCCCCAGACCCAGGTGTGCATGCCGCCCATGGAATTGCCCATGACCAGCCTGAGCCGCTTGATGCCAAGGCCCTCCGTCACGAGGCGGTGCTGCGCATCCACCATGTCGTCGTAATTGTATTTCGGGAATTTCGCCTTGAGACCGTCGGAGGGCTTGGAGGTGCCGCCTGTGCCCAGTGCATCGGGGATGATGATGAAATGCTTCGTGGCATCCAGCGGCTGGCCCGGACCATACATCGCGCCGCCAAACCCTGGCGTCAGCATGTTGGCGGAGGAGCCACCCGTGCCATGCAGGATGAGAACCGGCGGATTGGCAGGGTCACCGATGGTCTTGTAGGCGATTTTCAGCTCGGGGAATGTCTCACCCGTCGAGAACTTGAAATTCCTGGCGATGAACGTGCCGTCCTTGGGCGCGGGGAAACTGGGGGCCTGTTGGGCAAGCGCTGGCGAAGCAACAAGAGCCACGCCGACGATCACGGCGCTGAGACTTGGCATATGCATGGTATCCTCCTTGGCGGCCCTGTCTTGGTGCAAGACGCTTGGTTGCCAGCTTAAACGTCCCGGGCAGAAGCACAACAGCAGCACTTTGTGCGCCTTGGAATGGCGCACTGGCCCTTGAGGATTATTTACGCCGCCATATGTGAATTGAATCATGGCTTGGCGTGAAGGCTGCGAATGAAGATTCTCATCGGCACAGATGCATGGTTGCCGCAGGTGAACGGCGTCGTGAAAACGCTGGAGCAGACGATCCGCGAGCTGCAGCGGCGCGGTCATGCGGTGCGCGTCATCAGCCCCGATATGTTCTGGACCATGCCCATGCCGGGCTATCCTGAGATCCGGCTGGCCCGACCGCGCCGAAAGGTTCTGAACGCGATTCTGGATGAGTTCAGGCCAGACCACATCCATGTTGCGACGGAGGGACCGATCGGCTGGGCGATGCGCCGTATCTGCATCGGGACGGGACGCCGGTTTTCGACGTGCTACCACACACGCTTTCCGGAATATGTCAGGGAGCGCGCGCCGGTGCCGCTTGGCTGGATGTACGCGCTCATGCGCCGCTTCCACGCTGCCGGTCATGGTGTGATGGTCGCGACCGACACAATGGAGCGAGAACTTTCCGGCCAAGGTTTCAGCAGGATCATGCGCTGGGGCCGTGGCGTGGACCTCAAGGCCTTCACGCCCGCGGCCCAGGGCCGGTCGGATGACCGCCGACCTGTCTTTCTCTCTGTCGGGCGTCTTGCACCTGAGAAAAACCTCGAGGCTTTCCTTTCCCTGGACCTGCCGGGCACGAAAGTTGTCGTGGGTGACGGGCCAAGCGCGGCTCAGCTTCGCAACCGCTATCCCGATGCTGTCTTCCTTGGCACCAAGACCCATGCCGAACTGCCAGCCATCTACGCCAATGCAGATGTCTTTGTCTTTTCCAGCCTGACGGACACCTTTGGCCTCGTGCTGGTGGAGGCCATGGCCTGCGGCCTGCCAGTCGCGGCTTTTCCGGCGCCTGGTCCGCTCGATGTCATTGGCAACAGCGATGCCGGCATCATCGGGAATGATCTGCGCGCGGCGGCGCTGTCAGCCCTGGACATCGACCGCCGCATTCCACGCCGCCATGCCGAGAACTTTTCCTGGTCGCAGGCGACGGATCAGTTCCTCGCCAATGTGGCGGTGATCGAGGGCTGGGCGGATGAGCCGGTTCGGCTTGCGGCGGAGTAGGGGTTCAATCGCAAGGCTCCACACCCTGCGGCTTGTTGCGGTCACTTACGTCCGGCTGTCCAGAAACGCCTCGATCTCGTCGAGATCGGCGGAAAAGAGATAATCCTTGTCTCCCAGAACGATCTTCATCGTCTTGCCATCGCGCAGCATGTAGCCGCCATGAGCCAAAACGAGTTTATCCGGCTTCTGGGCCGTCATGAAATGCAGGCCAAGGCGGGCGCAAAGGCGCTTCACACGGCGCTCGCGGGAGGGATCGGAGTTCTTGCGGCTCATGGGGGTGGGGCTGTCAGAGTGTGGAATGGCATCTGCGCTTAATGGTCCATGGCGATTTACTCGGCAATCCAATTGTGGGGTCAGCCACCGGGCTGGATACGCGATTCATGGATTTATCCGCAAATACGTATAATCTTAATTTATCCCGTTTTTTAAATAAACCAGCTTTATCTTGATTATTGAATAAATCAGAATTATACTGGTATCCAGATAAGCGCGGAATATGCCATGATGACACTTATCCGAAGCCCCAAGGCGCTCGGCAACATGATTCAGCGTGAGCGCAAGCAGAGAGGGTGGAGTCAGGCCGAATTGGGCGAACGCATCAGCATGCGCCAATCCGCCGTCTCCATGATCGAGAAAGGTCAAGCCGCCCTCAAACTCGACACCGTGCTCAC
>JANMFA010000076.1:0-2366 GCA_031377545.1 Hyphomicrobiales bacterium
CCCCCACCATGGAGCAGGGAAAGCTTGCGAAATGGCTCAAAGCCGAGGGCGACAAGGTGAAGTCCGGCGATGTCATCGCCGAGATTGAGACCGACAAGGCGACAATGGAAGTGGAATCCATCGAGGATGGTGTTCTGGCGAAGATCCTTGTGGCTGGCGGCACGGACAATGTGCTGGTCAACACCCGGATCGCAATCATCGCGCAGGACGGCGAGAGCGTGAACGCTGAACCTGCGACGAAGGCGGCTGCAGCTCCTGCCGCAGCCTTGCCCGAGGCGACCGTTGCCGCTGCCGTGAAGACGCAGCCGCCCGCAAGCGTGCTGGCCTACGATGCCTCTGCCGAATATCCCGCTGGTGTCGAAATGGTCACCATGACCGTGCGCGAGGCACTCCGCGAAGCCATGGCCGAAGAAATGCGTGCGGACGACAACGTCTTCATCATGGGCGAAGAAGTGGCGGAGTATCAGGGCGCCTACAAGATCACCCAGGGGCGGCTCGCTGAATTCGGCGCACGCCGCGACATCGATACACCGATCACCGAGCACGGTTTCGCTGGCATCGGCGTCGGCGCGGCCATGAGCGGCCTGAAGCCCATCGTCGAGATCCTGACCTTCAACTTCGCCATGCAGGCCATCGACCACATCATCAACTCGGCGGCAAAGACGCTTTACATGTCGGGCGGCCAGCTGGGCGGCCCCATCGTCTTCCGCGGTCCAAACGGTGCCGCCGCCCGCGTGGGCGCGCAGCACAGCCATGATTACGCCGCCTGGTACTCCAACGTGCCGGGCCTCAAGGTGATCATGCCGTTCACGGCGGCGGACGCGAAGGGTCTGCTGAAAGCCGCCATCCGCGATCCCAACCCGATCATCTTTCTGGAGAACGAGATCCTCTACGGACAATCCTTCGAGGTGCCCAAGGGCGATCATGTCCTGCCCATCGGCAAGGCACGCATCGACCGCGTGGGCAAGGATGTCACCATCGTCTCGTTCGGCATCGGCATGACCTATGCCCGCAAGGCGGCGGATATTCTGGCCGGCGAAGGCATTGAGGCGGAACTGATCGATCTGCGCACGATCCGCCCCATGGATATGGATACGGTGCTCGCCTCCGTGATGAAGACCAACCGCTGTGTCGCCGTGGAAGAAGGCTTCCCGCAAAGCGGCGTGACAGCCGAAATCGGCATGAAGATCATGGAAGCCGCGTTCGATTATCTCGACGCGCCCGTGATCCGCATCACGGGCAAGGACGTGCCGATGCCGTATGCGGCGAACCTTGAGAAGCTGGCGCTGCCGAATGTCGGGGAAGTGGTCGCGGCGGCCAAGGCCGTGATGTATCGGTGAGGGTAATGTGGATTAGCCACATCGGCACACTTTTGACTGCCTTCATTCTCGCCTCGCTTCCCGCAGGTGCTCAGCAACCTGTGCCAATGACTGTCGCAATTTTTAATTCTTTGAAGAATGCAAGTGAGGCATCAAGTGATGGAAAGTGGCCTCGTATTGCTTATGAAACCTACCTAGGAGCTGTTGCTGAGCAACTATTGGATGCAGATTTGATTTGTATTCCTAAGAGTCAACAGTCTGCGCCAGTAAATGATGTTTTTCGGCGAATTGGGGTTGAGATTGAGATCGCGCTCCGAGGTGCAGAGAAGGGAAAACTTGTCCTGCCGATTATAAAGGAGAAGCTTGGTAAGGTGTTCCCATGTTGACTTCTAAAGCGTCAACGAATGCAGACCTTGAAAATTTTCCTCCCCATCTGGTGGCGGAGATCATCGATGGTGTGCTGAAGACGCATCCCGATCTTGACGCAGAGGAGTCCGCTCTGAGCCTCGGCCTCTTGGGCCGCCTGCTCGATGTGGATGCCGACGGGAACGACGCGACGGCAAACTGGCTCTTCCTGCAGCAGCCGAAAGTAGCGTTGGGCGATAGCATCGTCGTCCCGGCCTTGGCGGGCTGGACCAGAGACCGAATGCCCAGAATTCCGGTTGATGATATCATATCGGCGAGAACCGATTGGGTCTGCGAGTTCGTAACGAGGCGCAACGCAGGTCACCAGCTTAAAATCAAGCGAGACATCTACAGGGAGAGTGGCGTCCCGCATCACTGGGTTTTCAATGCCAGCTATCCGATCCTTGACGCACATCGGCTGGACGGGGACGCTTGGTGGTGGGACGGTGCTGCGGGCAGCCATGAGATGTTCTCAATCGCGCCTTTCAGAGCTCTGACCATCTCCATGATTGACCTTTTGCCACTCGACCAAAGACGCCAAAACACTGCGGGGAACGCCTGATATGCCCACCAACATCCTCATGCCAGCCCTCTCTCCCACCATGGAAAAGGGCAACCTTGCGAAATGGCTGAAAAAGGAAG
>JANMFA010000120.1:0-2103 GCA_031377545.1 Hyphomicrobiales bacterium
ATCCCCAGTTGTCGCTGCCGAGCCGCCACCAGCCCCCATTCCGGATCGCCTTGTCTCCCCCACGACCGACCGTATGGTGTCGACAGCCTTCTCCTCGCTTGCCAACACGGTGCTGGCGAACAATGCCCGCACGCTGGACGATCTCGTGCAGGATATGATGCGCCCGATGATCAAGTCCTGGCTGGATGACAACCTTCCAAGCGTCGTCGAGCGGCTGGTGCGGGCCGAAATCGAACGCGTCGCGCGCGGCGGACGTTGACGTAGCCCGCGCTCTCCGGTTTACCCCTCGTAACCCTTCCAGCCGGGCCTCTCGCCCGGCTTTTTTGCATTTGGTCACCGTCATGATGGACAAGACATTCGAACCCGCCGCCGTGGAGGCCCGCATCGCGAAGGCCTGGGCGGAGGCTGACGCCTTCAACGCGGGGCGCAAGTCGCGCAAGGACGCCGAAGGCTTCTGCATCGTCATCCCGCCGCCCAACGTGACGGGCTCGCTGCACATCGGCCATGCGCTCAACAACACATTGCAGGACGTGCTGTGCCGCTACTGGCGCATGAAGGGCAGGGACGTGCTCTGGCAGCCCGGCACCGACCATGCCGGCATCGCCACGCAGATGATGGTGGAGCGCAAGCTCGCGAGCGAGAACCAGTCAGTCCGCCGCACCATGGGCCGCGAGGCTTTCCTCAAGGAAGTCTGGAAGTGGAAAGAGGAATCCGGCGGCACGATCATCAATCAGCTGAAGCGCCTGGGGGCCTCCTGCGACTGGTCGCGCGAGCGTTTCACCATGGACCCCGGCCTGAGTGACGCCGTGCTCAAGGTCTTTGTCGATCTCCACAAGCAGGGCCTGATCTATAAGGATCGCCGCCTGGTGAACTGGGACCCCAAGCTTCTGACCGCCATTTCAGACCTTGAAGTGGACCAGAGGGAAGTGAAAGGCCACATGTGGTACTTCAACTATCCTCTTGAGGGCGTTGATTATAATCCGGAGGATGACCGCACCTTCATCACCATTGCCACGACGCGCCCCGAGACGATGCTGGGCGATGGCGCGGTGGCTGTGCATCCGCAGAACGAGACCATAGGCTGGAAGATCGGCAAGGTCGCCGTGCTGCCGCTGGTCAACCGCCGCCTGCCGATCATCGCGGACGAGCATGCCGACCCGGAGAAGGGGACGGGCGCTGTGAAGATCACGGCGGCGCATGATTTCAACGACTACGAGGTCTATCTACGCCACAAGGATGTCGTGCCGCTCATCAACCTGATGAACGCCGACGCCACGATGGTCGACGAGCCGCACATGCCCGCGCAGTACCGCGGCCTCGACCGCTACGAGTGCCGCAAGCGCGTGGTCGCTGACCTCGAGGCGATGAGCCTCGTGGCCAAGATCGAGCCGCACACGCACACGGTGCCGCACGGTGATCGTTCCGGTGTCGTCATCGAGCCGTGGCTCACCGAGCAATGGTATGTCAACGTCAAGCCGCTGGCGGAGAAGGCGATGGCGGCTGTGCGCTCGGGCGAGACGCGGATGCATCCGCCTGAAAGGGCGAAGATCTTCTTCAACTGGATGGAGAATATCGAGCCCTGGTGCATTTCGCGCCAGCTCTGGTGGGGGCACCAGATTCCGGCTTGGTATGGGCCGAAGATCGTGAAGAGCAAAGCTGAAGGCGCCGCTTTTGCGTCGATCGAAAAGTACGAAGTGTTTGTAGCGGAAGATGAAACTGCCGCACTTGCTCTCGCAGAAAAGCACTATTCAAAATTTGGAATGAAAGCGAAGTTTGATCCTCTGTACTCGGCATCCAAAGCCACCGTTAGCTGGATTTTGCAAGGCAGCAGCACAGAAGCGCCAATCTGGCGCGATCCCGACGTCCTCGACACCTGGTTCTCCTCCGCCCTCTGGCCCTATTCCACCCTGGGCTGGCCCGAAAAAACCCCGGAACTCGCCAAATTCTACCCCAACAACGTGCTCGTCACCGCCGCCGACATCCTGTTCTTCTGGGTGGCGCGGATGATGATGACGGGCATCCATTTCATGGATGACGTGCCCTTCCACGACGTGATCCTGCACGGCATCGTGCGCGACGAGAAGGGAAAGAAGATGTCGAAGA
>JANMFA010000145.1:0-4018 GCA_031377545.1 Hyphomicrobiales bacterium
GTCGAAAACGTCCGGAATGTCTGATCCTGCGGCATCGGCGGCTCCTGTCGGGAACCTTGTCACCTTAATTGCCATGTCTCAAGCTAGGGGTGCAGTCCAGGGGTGCAGTCCAGTATCACGTCCCCGTAATTCCCGTAATTCCGATATTGCACCCGGCAAGATCACTTCGGGTGAGCTAAAGTTGGCATCGTCAATCGATCGAGGCATCAACTCGGGAATGGAAATCAACGGTCACAAATTCGAGCGCGTTTCGGACATCCAGCCCGAACAAAACCCTGACGGCACCTTGCGCGAGTTCATGCCGCAGGAGCGATATCTGAACGCTAAGCAGCTGCCTCTCAATACCTACGGCACCGGCCCGTTCTGCAAATTCAAGATATCGAACCGCTACGGCGTCAGCGGCGTCTATGTTCTCACCATCGACGGCGTGGTCATGTATGTCGGGGAATGCGCAAACCTGTCGGCACGCTTCAATGCGGGCTATGGCAACATCTCGCCGAAGAACTGCTTCAAGGGTGGCCAGGAAACCAACTGTCGCCTGAACAATCTCATCTACTGCGCTGCCAACGCCAGCCAGCCAATTTCGCTCTGGTTCCTGCCGACCTCCGATTACAAGCTGATTGAGGCGGCACTTCGCGCGGCGGTGCGGATGGCGTGGAACCGCGTCTGACACGCACGTTCCGCAAATAAATACAGTATTTTCAGAAACTTACCTGTTAATTTGTTACGGGTTGTTACGGGGACATGATATCAATTACATAAGCTGCTGCGGTTTTCCACGCGTCACACCCTGACCGCAAACCGAGGACAGCTACCGGTTTCTTGCGCTGCGCAAGTGCTCCGCTGCAGAAAGCGGAAGCAGTCCCCGGTTTCCCCCTCCCCCAACAAAAAAGCCCCCGGTTTCCCGAGGGCTTTTCCGAACGTCCAACAAACTCCCAGCTCACGCCATCGTGGTCGACGCAATATCCACCTTCACGCCAGGCCCCATGGTGGAGCTGATGGCGATGCGGTTGACATAGGTGCCCTTGGCACCGGCGGGGCGGGCCTTCTGCACGGCATCCACGAAGGCGCGGATGTTGCTTTCCAGCTTGTCCGCCGTGAACGAGGCCTTGCCGACAGCCGACTGCACGATGCCGGCCTTCTCGACACGGAACTCGACCGAGCCGCCCTTGGAGGCGACGACCGCAGTGGCCACGTCCATCGTGACAGTGCCCACCCTAGGGTTCGGCATCAGGCCGCGCGGGCCCAGCACCTTGCCGAGACGGCCGACGATGCCCATCATGTCCGGCGTCGCGATGCAGCGGTCGAACTCGATCTTGCCGCCGTTGACGATCTCGAACAGGTCTTCCGCACCGACGATATCAGCACCGGCCTTCTTCGCTTCCTCGGCCTTGGGGCCACGGGCGAACACGGCGACACGCAGCGTACGACCGGAGCCGTTCGGCAGGTTGCAGACGCCGCGCACCATCTGGTCGGCGTGGCGCGGATCGACGCCGAGGTTCATCGCGATCTCGATGGTCTCGTCGAACTTGGCGGAAGCCCGCTCCTTCACCATCTTGACGGCGTCGGTGAGCGGATAGAGCTTGACGCGCTCAACGCCCTCACGGGCCTTTTCAATACGCTTTGCCATGTGCTTAACCCACCACTTCCAGGCCCATCGAACGGGCCGAACCAGTCACCATCGCGGCAGCGGCTTCCACCGAGTCGCAGTTGAGATCAGGGAGCTTCTTCTCGGCGATCTCGCGGATCTGCGCCGCCGTGATCTTGCCCACGAAGCCACGACCGGTCGTGGTGTGGCCCTTGGCGATGCCGGAAGCCTTCTTCAGCCAGTAAGACACCGGCGGCAGCTTCATTTCAAACGTGAACGAGCGATCCTGATACGCCGTGATGACCACGGGGATCGGCATGCCCTTTTCCATCTGCGCGGTCTTCGCGTTGAAGGCCTTGCAGAATTCCATGATGTTGAGGCCGCGCTGTCCGAGGGCTGGACCGATGGGCGGGGCCGGGTTCGCGGCACCAGCCGGAACCTGCAGCTTGACATAGCCGGCAATTTTCTTGGCCATTGTCTGTCTCCTTTCAAAGACGGTCATCGCGCCAGACGCCATTCCCTCCGGCGGACCGGAAGTCAAAAACGTCAGGAGCGGGTCACCGCCGGTTACAGAGCGTGGTGCGGGTTGAGTGCATCCAGGCGGCTAACCCGGTTGCAGCTCCCTTCCACGAACGAGTGCCCGTGCGGATTGCTCCGCATGGGCAGAGGGCGATTACGGGAAATGGGGGCGAAACGCAAGAGACGCATTGCTGTGCTCTCGACCTGTGGCACAAAACGGCCTCAAAATTCGCATACCTTTTGCGGGAACGAATAAGAGCCATGCATTTTTTGCCTCATTCTCGCCTTTCTTTTCCGTAATGCACACTCCCGAGAGAATGCAGATGCGCTATGCTGCGATAACGCAATCGCCTGAATTTCAGCTGCCCTCTCGCTAACCAGAAAGCCATCCGGAAACGCAAACGCGTGGATGCGAGCTTTTGCGTCAGAAGGACAGACTTCCCATGAGAACAATGATGCACACCGCGCTTGGCGCGGTCACCTTGCTTGTTGCTGTGTCACAGACCGCTTCCGCCAACGACAACGTCCTGGCATTCTTCAACCAGCAGAACCAGCCAGTTGCCACCGTCAAGGCGGCACCAGTCGATACGAAGCAAGGCAATCACGCTGGCATGCGGAACGGTGATGGCCCCGCTTCGGCCGATGTCGCCAAGATCGCGGAGCAGATGGGCGTGCCGCGCGGGCTGGCCCTGTCGGTATGCCGCGTCGAGACCAAATGCCGTTACGGCCTGGTGGGTCGCGCAGGTGAGCGCGGGCCTCTGCAGATCAAGCTCCAGACCGCGCGCGGCCTTGGCTACACAGGAGGTGCGGCTGGCCTCAATGGTCACGCCGGCGCTTACTGGGGCATGAAGCACCTGCAGGTGGCCTACCAGAAATGCGGGACCGCCCGCGGCGCAGCGCGTCTCCACAACGCGGGCCTGGCTTCATCCTGCGGCGGCTCGCAATACGCCAGCCGGGTTATCGCAGGGCTTTGACCGGACCCGCCTGACATCAACAAAAAACCCCGGACCGCAAGGACCGGGGTTTCGTCATTCTCAGACAGAAGACGCTATTTCAACTTTTCGACCTGGCTGAACTCCAGTTCCACTGGCGTGGCGCGACCGAAGATCGACACGGCGACCTTGAGGCGCTGCTTGGCATCGTCGACCTCTTCCACCATGCCGTTGAACGAGGCGAATGGACCATCGGCCACCTTCACCTGCTCGCCGATCTCGAACAGGATCATCGGACGCTTGGCGTTCTCGCCCGCTTCCACGACCTGCCCCTTGATGCGCTCGGCTTCCTTCTGGGAAATCGGCACGGGCTTGGACTTGTCGGCACCCAGGAACCCCGTCACCTTCGGCGTGTTCTTGATCAGGTGATAGGCCTCATCCGTCAGATCGACGTTGACCAGCACATAGCCCGGATACAGCTTGCGATCGACCATGATGCGGCGACCCTTGCGGACCTCGGCCACTTCTTCCGACGGCACCAGAATTTCATCGAACAGATGGGCCAGACCGCGCTGGTCCGCCTGCTCTTTCAGGGATTGCGCCACCTTGTTCTCGAAGTTCGAGAAGGCGTGAACGATGTACCAGCGCTTGGCCATAAAGATTTCCTGGGAAAGAGATTAGCGGCCGACGCCGAGGATGGTGGTGAGCAGCAGACGGATCACCTGATCCGCGAGGGTGAAGAAGATCGCAGCCACGATCACCAGCACGAACACCATCGCGGTCGTGATCATCACTTCCTTGCGGGTCGGCCACGTGACCTTGGAGGTCTCGGAACGGACTTCCTGGAGGAACTGGAAAGGATTGAACTTCGCCATTGGTGCGCTCGTGTCCATCGCCGGTTTTGAAACGCGACCCCTCGTTCCGCCGCCGGGCGGTTTGAAGGCAAATCACGTCTTGTTGGGATGTATGGGCGGATAGC
>JANMFA010000180.1:0-4531 GCA_031377545.1 Hyphomicrobiales bacterium
GCGGCCGCCCTCGATTTGGCATCACCTCCGCCCGGCCCCACTGAGGGGTGCGACTGGGTCAGCTGTCTGGAATTGGCCAAATATGGCGCCGCGGGGTTCTTCACGGTGCCACTTGCACCTTGAAGAACCCGGCGTTGTAGCTTGTCCATGTCGTCGTATCGGCATCATAGACGCCGCGCAGTAGAATTCCACCGGTGATGGCGATGATAACATGCTTGTTGTCCACCGCCACGTTGACGGGATTGCCTGTCGAGGACCAGACCCAGTTGAACTCCGTCGCAAAGGCGACCGCCCCGTCGCGTGTCGGACTGAACCAAAGCTGCATCCGCGTCGGCACGACGCCCAGCCCATGGGGAATGCGGATCGAGCGGCTCGTCTTGTTGTCGACCGCCACCCAGTCCGAGACATGGCAGCGCGGCATGAACCAGCCGCAGCCCCGCCCTTCCAGGGCAACCAGAAATGCTGCGAAGCCCAGAAGCATAGCCAGCCAGGCCAAGGTGCTGCGGCCCGCAGCGGTTGGCACCACCGGAGCCGAAACCGGCAGCATCCGACGTGGTGTTGCGAAAACCGGTGGGCTCGCGGTCTCGCGATCTGTCAGGACGGGTCCCGAAGCTTCGCAGCCCTTCTGGTCATACCCATCGGGATCGGCAACGAGCAGCGCAAACTCCGCGTCAAGTCTGGCCACTTCCTCCTCAAGATTGATCGCCGGATTGGTGGCGGCGACCCGGATCAGACCCGAACGAACCTTGTCATAGGCCTGAAGTCTGGCCTGCTCATCGCGCATCTCGCCGGCAAGCATCTGCGCGAGAAAGAAACGGCGATAGAGGCTTTCGGACGAACCGCTCATCACACCGTCTCACGAGACAGCCAATCCGCCACCTGGCTACAGACCTTGGCCTGATCAGCCTGCGAAAGATGGGTGGAACAGGGCAATGTAACAATCGTCTCCCAGAGACCTTCACAGACCGGCATCGGAGTGCGCGGAGCGTTCATGTAGGGCGGCTGCTGATGCATGGGCCTCCAGAACGGACGCGCATCAATGCCGTTTTCACGCAGCATCGTCCTCAGCGCCAGCGAACGTTCTGCGCCCTGCTCTCCGAGCATAACAAGACCCGAGAACCAGTGCGCGCTCTCGGCCCAGGCAGGAGCGGGAAACCGGCCTGCCCGGGGAAAAGCGGCAAAAGCCTCTGCATAGGTCGCCGCAATCCGCTTCTTTGCCGCGACGAAGACGGCGAGGTTCTCCATCTGCGCACAGCCGACCGCTGCCTGCAGGTTGGTCATGCGATAATTATACCCAACCATGTCATGATCGTACTCCGCACCAACCCGCGCAGTTGTCGTCAGATGCCGGACTTTCTTGAGCAGGTCGGCATCACGGCCAACAACCGCACCGCCGCCGCCCGCCGTCACGGTCTTGTTGCCGTTGAAGGAAATCATGGCGAGGTCAGCACCGACATTGCCGCAGGCACGACCTTTGTAGGTTGCGCCAAGTGCCGCAGCCGCATCAATGACCACGGGCAGTCTGAACCGCCGGGCCACCTCTATAATCGGGTCCATGTCGCACGGAACACCCAGCGTGAAGACCGGGAGGATCGCGCTCACCCGCCGTCCGCTTTCGCGATGGACGAGTGTTTCGCCATCCCAGACTGCACCGGACGCCAGTTGCTCAGCCATCAGTTGTGGATCGAGTGTCCAGGAGTCCGGATCGATGTCGAAAAGCCAAGGTGTCGCTCCAGCATGCGAGATGGCATTGGCCGAGGCGATGAACGTCATGGACGGGCAGACCACGAGGTCGCCGTGGGTTACGCCGACAGCGACAAGTGCGGCATGCAGGGCTGTCGTGCCGGCAGAGGTCGCCACGGCCGCCACACCATCTGCGGCTTCGGCCACCATGGTCTCGAACGTCGTCACAAACTTGCCAACGCTAGAGACGTAAGTGGAGCGCACACATTCCGCGAGATATTCTGCTTCCTTCCCGGCAAGGTTCGGCACGCACAGCGGGATCATCGCGGGTTGGCTCATGATTCTTCCTGGCTCTCGCCAAACACGGCGGCGAATTCTGCAGTCGCCTTGTCCAGATCGGGCTTCTGGCCGATGTCCAGCCAGTATTCATGCAGAGGAAACGCCGCGCGATCCGCTTCCGGCAAACTCTCGAAAAATGTCGTCATGTCATAGAACATTCCCGCGGGAATCCGGTCTAGCGCCTCTGGGCTGATGACATAGATCCCTGCATTCACGAAAAACTGCTGGATCGGCTTTTCGGTGATCTTGCGAATGCGATGGCCCGCAAGTTCGATGGCGCCATAGGGCAACTGGTACTTGAAGATGTTCAGCGCCATGGTCGCTGCTGCACCCTGAAGATAGTGAAACTCCAGAAGCTTTCCGTAGTCCATGTTGGTCAGCACATCACCGTTGGTGACGATGAGTGGCTTGGCCGGTCGCGCAGGCAGGAGCGACAGGGCACCCGCTGTCCCCATGCGCTTTTCCTCATGCACATAGGTGATCTCGACACCAAAGGCCGAGCCATCGCCGAAATGCTCCACGATCATTTCCGCCCGGTAGTTCACGCACAGCGCAATCCTGACAAAACCGCTGGCCTGAAAACGCTGGATAATGGTTTCAAGGACAGGCCTCCCGCCCACCTCGATCATCGGCTTGGGAATGCGTTCGGTGATGGGACGCAGGCGTTCCCCCATGCCGCCCGCCATGATGACCACCTGATGGTCCGCAGCCTGCGGTCTTTCGAAATCGCTTTCAAAAACGATATCGACCACCCGGCCCTCATCATCAATGATCGGGATCTGGCCGATATCCGCCTCGCGCATCAGCAACGTTGCCGCCTGCTGCGACGTGCGAAACGGCAGCGAGCGCGGCTTGGAATTCATAATCTGCCGGGCCTCATGGTCGATGGTCATGCCCTTCAACAGACCCCGCCGGATATCCCCGTCAGTGATGCTCCCCAACAACTTCCTGTCGGTGTCCACGACCAGCGCGATCTGTCCCCCGCTCGAATCAATCGCATTGATGGCATCGCGGATTTTCTGGTCGGGCAGGATGCAGATGACGGCGAGGAGTTCTGTATGCATCACGACCTGCCCGCGCGCCAGCGCTTGCGACCAAAGGCCCGAACGGGACGAATCGCCGTCACAGCCGCTGATCCAGATTCTTGAGGGAATCGCGATGGCTGTCGAGGAAGGCGGGCTCCACTGCGCCCACCAGCGCCTTGACCGCATCCTTGTCCAGTCCGACAAGCGGTCCGCGCAGATCGATCAACTCCGCCGCAGCCGTGATGGCCGTGTCGATGACGTCACGAGGGGCGGCGAGATAATGTACCGCCTTGAGATGCTCAAGTCCGATCTCGAAGGCCGTCTCCTGCTCGGTGATGAACTCCTCGAAAGGCTTCTCACCCGCCGTATCGAGCGGCGTCAGGAGGAGCGGCCATTGTTTGCGCCCACGCAACGATACCGCATCAGTGCAGGCCTTCCGCTCGTCGGTGTAGGCAATGGCCTCATAGCCATGCGCCGCCAGAAAGCCGCGCGCCACATCCTCCAGCAGCACCAACTGGCTTTCGGGATCGAGCTTTGGAATGGTGATGGAGTGGTCGGGTGAAAGGCAGGCGGCAATGGCGCAGATCTGCCCTGATTCCTCGAGGCTGACGAAATAGCGCCGGGTATCGCGGGGCGCGGCCAAAGGCTCGCCTCGGGCGAGCCGATGCTCGAACCCCTGCAGAAGTGAGCCATTGGAAAAGGCCACATTGGCGAAGCGGGCGGCCATCTTGGCTCCCGGCAGCAGGTGCGCGGCGCTAGAATTGAACAACACATGCTCCATCACCCGTTTGGTCGCCCCCATCATGGATGTCGGGTTGGCAGCCTTGTCGGTCGAAACCGTGAAAAAGCGACCAGAAAAGCCTGTTTCCGCCAGCCAGCCCATCAGCCGGGCCTGCTTGACGATGTTGGTATCGAGCATCTGGAGCGTTGAAAAAGGGTCTTTTTCCGACCGCACATGCTTGATGGCGGCAAAATTCAGGACCAGATCGTAGGCTGGTTCGCTGTGCAGGAACAGCCTGAGAGCCCGTGATCCGAAATCGATGGGCAAAGTCCTGAGGTCGGCCACATTGATCTGGTCAGGGCTCGCGCGCAACATGCGGATCAGTTCCGCCAGGCCATTCTCGTTCTGATCGATAAGATGCAGGCAAGCAGGGCCCCGCCGCGCAATCTCCAGCGCGGTGTTCGAGCCGATCGAACCCGCCGCACCAATCGCCAGGACCCGCTTGCCCCTGATCGCCGCAGAAAGGGCCGGAGCGACCGCACGCAGGTCAGATGCGAAGAGAGAATGGTCCCGTCCGGTCGCGACTCGCTGAATATTGTCTGTTATACCCATATCCGCGCCTCGATCGCCTAACGGCCCCATCGCCCCGCGGGCGATTGTCTATACCAGCGGTCGAGCCTGGTGCAATCGAAACCGTTCACTTTCTTGCAAGCAGATCACGCAGCCAGCCAAGCGCGCCTTTCCGTCTCAGCATGGTCGCGGC
>JANMFA010000194.1:0-21155 GCA_031377545.1 Hyphomicrobiales bacterium
GCTGCGCGGCGTGCTGCGGCTCGGCGTGGCAGAGTCCATCGTCCAGACCTGGCTGCCGCAGTTCATCGAGGAGGTGGACGCGCTCTATCCACATCTGCAGCTGGAGATCGATGTTGACATATCTTCCAACCTCAGGGACCGGCTTGTGGCGCATGAGCTTGATCTGGCATTCCTGCTGGGCCCCATCAGTCTTCCCACGGTGCGCAACGTGCCGCTCTCAAGCTTTCCACTGGTGTTTCTGGCAAGCCCCTTGCTGAAACTCCCGGAGCGATCGGTTTCGCTGGCGGAGCTGGCAAAGCATCCCATCATCACTTTCGGGCGACGAACAGCCCCCTACATGGCGCTGCGGGAATTGCTTGAGAAGCATGATCTGGGCCCTGTCCGCCTGCACGCCAGTGCCTCGCTGGCACCCGTCGTCAGCATGGCCATCAAAGCCATTGGTATCGCTCTGATGCCTCGTGCCATCGTTTCCGATCAGTTGCGGACAGGACAGCTGCTCGAAATCAGCACCTCCGTGAAGTTGCCCGACCTGCATTTCAATGCCAGCTGGCCAACCTCCCCCAACAGTGGCCTGATCGAGACAATTGCTGCCATTGCTGTCAGGATTGCCGCAGGTGCAGGGCACGGACCCGGCAAGACGGGACCAGCCCAAAATTCCTGATCCAGTGCTTGATCCAAAGGGCATGATCGCCACAGAAGAAGCGCTCCCGTTCGAGCAGTGTAACGCCACGCGATAACTTGAACGCACGGTCGACTGGATTCCGTTTTGAGTATCCCTGACAGAGGAGCAATCGCCCATATCGGAACGTCGGTGCAGCAAGGTCGGCTGGTCGATGACGCGACGACCATCTGGCTCTCGACCTGGCAGGGATTCTGTCCAGAACTCCCGCCAAAAAGCACAAGGCCCCGTTTCCAGCGAAACCGAGCTTCGAACGTTCAATGACTGATGTGAAATTTGGAGCGGGCGAAGGGAATCGAACCCTCGACAATCAGCTTGGGAAGCTGATGTTCTACCACTGAACTACACCCGCACACGTCCATCTAGGCGCAAGCCGCGATGGAGCGCAAGTGGTGCCATGGGACAGCCTTCGCCGCAGGTCGTTGCGTCGGCTATTTTACCAGACGCGGGCCGGATTGCACGGGACGCTCGCCGTCCGAGATGATCCCGAGCCTGCGGGCAACCTCGGAATAGGCCTCGATCAGCCCACCCATGTCACGACGGAAGCGATCCTTGTCCATCTTGTCGTTGGACTTGATGTCCCAAAGGCGGCAGCTGTCCGGGCTGATCTCGTCGGCCAGCACGATGCGCATCATGTCGCCTTCAAACAAGCGGCCGGTCTCGATCTTGAAATCGACAAGACGGATGCCGACGCCCAGAAACAGCCCCGTCAGGAAATCGTTGATGCGGATGGCCAGCGCCATGATGTCGTCGAGCTCTTGCGGGTTGGCCCAGCCGAACGCCGTGATGTGCTCTTCCGACACCATCGGATCGTTGAGCTCGTCCTTCTTGTAGTAGAATTCGATGATTGAGCGGGGCAATTGCGTGCCCTCCTCGATGCCCAGACGCGTCGCCAGCGAACCGGCGGCAACATTGCGCACCACCACTTCCAGCGGAATGATCTCGACCTCGCGGATCAGCTGCTCGCGCATGTTGAGACGCTTGATGAAATGCGTCGGCACGCCGATGTTGTTGAGATTCGTGAAGATATATTCCGAAATGCGGTTGTTCAGCACACCCTTGCCATCGATGATCTCGTGCTTCTTGGCGTTGAAGGCGGTGGCATCGTCCTTGAAATGCTGGATGAGCGTGCCGGGTTCCGGCCCTTCATAAAGCACCTTGGCCTTGCCTTCGTAAATGCGGCGGCGACCTTTGTTCATGGCTGGAATACCGTTGGTATGGCTGGTTCCGGCGGGATCACAACCGGAACAGGGGAGGACAGGCTGAAATCCTGCTGGTGTCTCCTGTGCTCCTAGCCCAATACCCCGCCGGAAACAATGCGAATGCTGGAAACCTGCACATTTTGCAGTGAATCAGGCTGGCTTGTCGTTGCGCTTCATCCGTTGATTTGCCGCATTGCGCCCCATATACAACGCCAGCGATACAGTGGTTCGCGCCTGACGGGCGCAAGGAGAATGACACATGAGCAGCATGGATGATCGCAAGGATGCGGCCGAGAAGAAATATGCTCACGACGAAGAGCTGACGTTCAAGGCGAATGCACGCCGCGCCAAGCTGATCGGCCTGTGGGTTGCCGGCCAGCTCGGCAGAACCGGCGCAGATGCCGACGCCTATGCCAAATCGGTCGTGATGGCCGATTTCGAGGAAGCCGGTGATGATGATGTCTTCCGCAAGGTACGCAGCGACCTGAATGCGGGCGGCAAGGCCGATGTGTCGGACCACGTCATCCGCCGCACGATGGATGAATTGATGGCCACCGCCGTCGAGCAGATCAAGGCCGGTGCCTGAAACTGCTGGTTCTGTGATCGGATTCATCCCGCAAATTCATCAGCCCGGATCATTTCCGGGCTTTTGTTTTTGCCCCGTCCGGTTAGGTTGTCAGACAACTTCACCTTTCGAACATTAGGATCCCTCTCATGACCCATCTTGCAGCCGCCTTCGCCGCGCGCGTTCGCTCGGGTGCGCCGTCCTTCGCGGCCTGGTGCGGCATCCCCGACCCGTCCGTTGCGGAAATCATGGTGCGCGAAGGGTTCGATTGCGCCGTGCTCGACATGCAGCATGGCGCGATTGACTATGGCATCGCCATCCAGGGCATCTCCAATTGCGCCCTTGCGGGCAAGCCAGCCATCGTCCGCATTCCGGTGGGCGAGTTCAGCACCGCATCACGCATGCTGGATGCGGGTGCAGCAGGCATCATCGCACCGATGGTGAATTCCGTGGAGGATGCGCGCCAGCTCGCGGCCTTCACAAAGTTCCCGCCCATGGCGGAGCGCAGCTGGGGGCCTGCCCGCGCCCTGACGCTGACTGGCCTTGCTCCTGCGGACTACCTCGCGCAAGCCAACGGATTTTCACTGACCATTGCCATGATCGAGACACGGGCTGCAATGGACGCGCTGGACGACATTCTGGCGGTGCCAGGAATCGACGGTGTTTTTGTCGGACCGTCTGATCTTTCGATCGCGCTCAGCAATGGCGCATCTGTCAACCAGCTCAGCCCTGATGTCGACAAGGCGATGGATCATATCGTGGCGCGGGCAAAGGCGCACAAGAAGTTCGCATCGGCCTTCTGCGGGGATGGCAAGCGCGCGGCCGAAATCGCGGCCAAGGGTTTCCAGCTGATGTCCATCGGATCGGATATCATGCAGCTTCGGGCAGGTGCCAAGGCTGGCCTGGACGCCGCCCGCGCCGGCGGAAAACCAGGCAAGCAGGGCGGTTATTGAACCAGTGCCAGCACCGAACCGTCGACATAGCGGCGAACGTCGGCAAGAGGCTTTGGTGGCATTGCGAAAGCCGAGCGCAGTCGCAGCACGGTTTCAATGCCCGCAAGATCTAGCGACAGGTCGCGGCGAATGCCGCGGACCGGATCGCTGAGCCGGGCGTGGATCCTGTCGGCCAGTTCCGGACTGGTGTTTGGCAATCGCGACCGGAGGATCGCGGTGGCTTCATCCTTGTTAGCAGGATCAGCGAGCCAGCCAACACTGGCTTTGAAGGCCCTGGCGAAACTCAGGGCAAGCGCCTTGTTCTCGGCAAGCCAGGGCTTGCGGGCCATACCGCTGATGCCCTGATACGGCCCGATAAGGCCACGCATGTCAGCAAGACGGGTCGCACCTTGCGCTTCTGCGATCAGGTCAAGCGGCGCATTGAGAAGCGTGGCTGAAAATTTCTTCTCTCGCAGTCCCTGCAATCTCTGTGCGCCGCCACCGACAGCCACGAAATTGATGTCCTCGGGCCTGAACCCTGACTTGAGCAGCGCTTCCCGCAGAACGAAGGCGAATCCTGTCGTCATGGCGTCCACCGCCAGTGGCTGGCCTTTGAGGGCGGCAATACCGGCAACTTCCGGAGCCGCCATCAGTGCGAGCATCCCGTCATCGACCCCCATGAAAGCGACAAAGTCTGCCTGACCTGGCAATTGTGCCTCGCCCTGCCCCTCGACATAGGCAACGACATTGTCGATCGAGGTCAGCGCAATATCAAAGGTGCCACCAAAGACATCCGCCGCCATCTGACGAGAGTTGGGCGTCAATGCGAGCGTGGTCGCGAGGCTCTCGCGGGCGAAGAAGCCCTTGGCCTCCCCGATCCACATGGGCCAGTTCGAAGCACCGGCGAAGGCGACGACCTTCAGTTGTCTTGCCGTTTGGGCGTGCAGGAGCGACGGTGCGAGCCATGCGGTGGCAAGTCCGGCAGTGACAACACGACGGGATGGTGATGTGACCATGGTAGCCTCCCTTTTTCAGTGTGCCTTCAACCCGAGCGGCCTTCCAGAAGCTTGGCAAAGCGTATGGCATCTTCCGCCATCGACCGTCCGAAGGCTTCCGGCTCCTGCGCGCCAATGACGACGCCCTGCGGTGCAAACTGGGCGGCAAGATCGGCGGATCGGACGATCTCCAGGATATCGGCGCTCGCCCGGTCAAGAATTGGCTTCGGCGTGCCTGCTGTCGTCATCACACCGAACCATGCGTCATATTCAAAGGCGGGAAGCCCGGCTTCTGCGAATGTAGGCACTTCCGGCAATGGCGCGAGACGCTGGTTGCCCGTCACAGCGAGCGCGCGCAACTGACCGGCGCGGACGAGATCTCCGCCAACCGCAAAGAATGTGAACCCAAGCTGCGTGTCGCCACGCAACACGCTGGTGTTCGCCTCCGGCAAGCCACGATGCGGGATCATTTGCAGCGTACCGCCGACAAGGCTGCGGAAAAGCTCCGCCGCGATACCTGTTGAGCTGGCCACACCCGCGGAAGCGTATTGCAACCCGCCAGGCGCTTCTTTCGCCATACCGATCAGGTCCTGAAGCGTTTTCGCAGGCGAGTTGGCTGGTACGATCAGGATCGACGGTGCGGAGGCAACCTTGGCGATCGGAGCAAAATCTTTGACCGCGTCAAAGGCAGCGTTCCTGTTGACCGCGTTGATCGCCACGTGGCCGTTGGACGTCAGCATCAGCGTGCCGTCGGTGGCTCCCTTGGCAACGGTTTGAGTGCCTGCGATTCCTGGACGGTTCTCGACGATCACGGCCTGGCCCCATTTCAAGGCAAGCCTCTGGCTGATGGCACGGGCAAGAATATCGGTCGTGCTTCCGGCAGAGAAGGGAACCACCATCCGGACTGCCGCACTGGGCCAGGGAGCCTGAGCCCTTGCAGCGGTGATCAGCGATGTGGCTGCCGCTGCGGCTGAAATCTCGAGAAAATATCGGCGGTCCATGGCGTCTCTCCCTCATTCTCCGTCAAAGCAGATCAATTGCCCCGTCGTCTGTTCAGGCCTTTGGCTGCAGCACGATGCGGTCCCGCGACCAGCCGATCACCGCGACATAGGCCTCGGCAGCACGGCTGAACGGGTAGATGGCATGCGGCAACACCGGAAACGGCTTGAGCTTTCCATCTGCAAATCCCGGAACGAGGGCCCGCAGTCGCTCCCCGCTCGCGATCGACGAAAGCGCCAGAGTGTCGATGCCGAAGTAGGAATGCCGACCCCTGAAGAACTTGAAGATGTTGAAGTTCGCCTGCTGGGTCAGCGAGGCGATGAAGATCTGGCGGCCACCAACGGCAAGCGAATCGGTGCCGGAGTCGTAATACGGTTCGCCGACAGTGTTATAGACGATGCTTGCCCCCCTCCCCCCCGTCAATTGCCTGACCCGGGCAGCAACATCCTCGGAGGATGAATCCAGAACCGTCAGGGGCTTGCAGACGAAGCCCTCATAGCCTTCGGGCTTTCGAACAACCCCGATGACTTGCGCACCGCAGGCGCTCGCGATTTGCGCCGCAGCTTGCCCGACCTTGCCGTTGAGACCCATCACCAGCACCGTATCGTCCGGGCCCGGCATCCCCGCGCGCAGAAACCCCTCCTGCGCTGTGACGAATGGCACGCCGATGCCGGCTGCCTCCTCGAAGGAGATATTCGCTGGCTTCGCGACCAGGGCATCCGCCTCGACCACCAGATGGGTGGCGTGAGTGCCGTCGCGCCGTATGCCAAGGTCTCCTGACGAGCCAAAGACTTCACTGCCGAGCAGATGGGCAGGCCCCTCCACCACCACGCCGGCAAAATCGCGACCCGGCGTGCGCGGGAAGATGGCGTAGGGCATATGCCCCATGGCCGCCTTTACATCTGACGGGTTCACAGCGGCGGCCCTGATCTCGACGACGACCTCCTGATCGCCACGGTTCAGGACCTGTGCAGCGATGACCGGCGCGATGCTGTTTGCATCCGGGGCCTTGCCTTGGAGCCGCAGCGCCGTTGCTGAAAAGCCTGCTTTGTCGAGAGATCCTGTCAAAACTTCACTCCGTCCTCAATGCGGGTCTGCGGATCGCTGCCAAGGCTCGCAAACCCGAGCATCTCTCTTGCATCCGCCGTGCTCATGACCTGCGATCCAAGGTGCTCGACCAGCCGTCGAGCCTTGGCCACCATCTGCGCGTTTGTCTCTGCCAGCACGCCACGATCAAGATACACCGCGTCTTCCAGACCAGTCCGGGCATGCCCACCGGCCAGCACGGACTGAGCCACCATGGGAAACGTAGCCCGACCGATCCCGATCGCCGTAAAGGCCGCATCCGGCGGCAGAAGATTGCGAGCATAGACCACTGTTTCGGGGGAAGGCTGGAAACCGTATTTCACACCCATGACGAACGAGGTGAGTTGCGGGCCCTTCAACGTGCCATCCTTCAGGAGATCGTGCATCAGCGCGATATCGCCAGAATCAAACAACTCGATTTCCGGCTTCACACGGGCGGCGTTGATCACCTTCGCCATGCGCCGGACATTTCCTGGCGTGTTGATCACGACCTGTCCGCCGGAATTCATGGTGTTGAGATCGAGCGTGCAGATTTCCGGCCGAAGTGCCGTCACATGCGTCACCCGGTCTTCCGGGCGCAGCAGGGTCGTGCCGGGAGCCGCCACCTTCGGATCATCCTCCGACGGCACGAACCGACCGCCCGGACCGGTGGTGAGATTGAGGATCAGCTGTCGATTCCGGGAGCGGATGCGCGCGACAACGTCCTGATAATACTCCAGTTTCATCGACGGCTTGCCGGATCCGGGTTCGCGGACGTGGATATGGGCGATGGCTGCGCCTTCTTCTGCCGCGCCAAGACAAGCATCCGCAATTTCTTCCGGTGTGATCGGCAGGTGCGGTGTCTGATCCGGTGTCGTCAAATTGCCGGTCACGGCGCAAGTGATGATGATTCTGGGGAGTTGCTGGCGCATCAGATCCTCACAATGCCCGTCCACCATCGACGATGATCAGCGAGCCGGTTGAATACGTGAGATGGGTGGCGATTGCGAGAATGGCGCGCGCCACATCATCCGGGGTCGCCACCCGGCGCAGCGGGATCGTTGGAGCCAGCTTGGCGAGTTGTTCCGCGCTTCTGCCGGGAACGAAATCGGTATCGACGATGCCGGGAGACACCGACATCACGCGGATCGCAGGAGCCAGGGCCCGCGCCAGCGATTTCGTCAGCGTATCCATGGCCGATTTCACAGCAGCATAGGCAATGTTGGAGCCGACACCGTTCAGCGCGGCAATGGACGAGACATTGACGACAAGGCCATCGCCGGATGCCTCGAGAAGGGGCCTGAACGCGCGGACCGCAGCAAACTGGCCGCGCCAGTTCACCTTGAACATCTGGTCGATGAAGGCATCATCCAGCGCATCAAGATCAGCGGCGGGAACCGGTTTGGTAAAGCCTGCTGCATTCACGAGGATATCGGCGCGCCCGAATTTCGCCCGCACCGTCTCGGCCAACGCCACAAGCGAAGGCGTATCCTCGACCGTTGCCGGTGCCGACACATGCGCTTTGCCCGGCAAGGTTGCCAGTACCGCTTTCGCTGCGGCTTCGTCACTGCGCCATGTCACGACAACAGTTGCGCCGGCTTCAGCCAACATGCGCGCAGTGGCAGCTCCGATTCCGCCCGAGCCGCCGACAATGACGGCGACTTTGCCCGACAGTAGATGGTCGTTCATGACATTCACTTGATGGGCGGAGCGGGAAGCACGGACTTACCTGGCTCCATGACAAAGGAATAGTCCAGCGCATACCACGCGCCCTTTACATCGGGTGCCGGGGCCTTGCCCTTCTTTTTTTCGAACCCGCCGACGAGACGGCTGGTGACGCCAAAGACGACGTCGGACTGCAGATACTTGTCATCATCGACAAAGACCTGCGTCACAAGCGTCTTGTAGCCCTTCTTGTGCAGCAAGAAATGCAAATGGGCCGGGCGGTAGGGATGCCGCTTCTGCGCTTTCAGCAGCTGCCCGACGGGGCCATGCGTCGGCACAGGATAGCCCGCGGGTTTCACGGAGCGAAAACGGAACTTGCCGTCCTTGCCCGTCACGAACTTGCCGCGCAGGTTCATGTCGGTCTGTGTCTCATCCTGATTTTCATACATGCCGGAGGGTGAGGACTGCCAAACATCGACCTCGACACCAGCCAGCGGCTCGCCCTTGCTGTTGCGGACAAAGCAATCAGCAAAGAGCGCCGCGCCTGGCGTGGGAGAGCGCACGATGCTGCCCCCGTTCTCGGTCTTGGGGGAGTGCATGCGCCAGAACGGGCCAAGCAGCGCGGCTGCAGTCTCCGTATTGCCAGCGCTGCCGTTGTTCAGCAAACAAACCAGCGTCGACAGGCCTAGAGCATCGGAGGCCAGGATGACCTCGTTGTGCGTTTGGGTTGTCTTGTGACCGAGACCGGTGATGAATTCGACACCGCGCTCCCATTCCGGCTCGGTCAGTTTCACTTCGCGTGCAAAGGCATGAAGGTGGCGCACCAGCGATTCCATGATCTGACCAAGACGCGCGTCCGGCGCTTTCGCCATGGCGGCAATCACAGCGTCCGTGACCTGTTCCTGTTTGTCGATGATCATGGTCTCTCCCGCCGGCCTCCCTCATTCTGCGGGAAAGCTCTGTTCCATCCTGCATGAAAATGCGTGTCGGACAAACCCTTCATCCGGAAATCCGACACTCCGCCGATGCAAGCCTGCCAAACCACCTTCATAGGACGTGGTCACGGGATCGTGAGCGCAATTTGGTGATGACATCACTGATCAATCCTCTAGGTTCTTGCGACAAGCCTAAACGTTCGGGAGGAACCCATGGCCAAGCTCACAATCAACGGAACGCTGCGGGACATCGACGTCCATCCCGATACGCCCCTGCTCTGGGCGCTGCGCGAACAGGCCGGATTGACAGGAACGAAGTATGGCTGTGGCGTCGCACAATGCGGGGCTTGCACGGTGCATATCGACGGCGAGCCGGTTCGCTCGTGCGCGATGCCTGTTTCGGCCGTCACGGCGAATCAGAAGATCGTGACAATCGAAGGCCTTTCGCCAGACTCATCGCACCCGGTGCAGAAGGCCTGGCTGGCACTCGATGTGCCGCAATGCGGCTATTGCCAGTCCGGCATGATCATGGCGGCGGCGGCCTTGCTGGCCAAGACGCCCAAGCCGACCGATGCGGATATCGATGCGAACATCACCAATATCTGCCGTTGCGGCACCTACAACCGCGTCCGGGCCGGCATCAAGCAAGCTGCTGGCGTTTGAACAGGATCAGGAGAACAGACATGACAAAATCAATGGACGTTCCTGCCCTCGATGTCTCACGCCGGGGCTTCATCGCCTCAGCCAGCGCTGCGGTTGGCGCATTCACCCTGGGCTTTTCGATCACGCCAGGCGCAAAGGCGCAGGCCATGGCGCCTGAAGTCAACGCCTGGGTCGTGATCAAGCCGGATGATACCGTGGTCGTCCGGATTGCCCGCTCCGAGATGGGCCAGGGCACGCTGACCGGCCTCGCGCAGCTCGTGGCGGAAGAACTGGAATGCGACTGGGCGAAGGTGACTTGGGAATATCCCACGCCAGGCCAGAACGTGGCCCGCAACCGCGTCTGGAAGAATTTTTCGACCGGCGGCAGCCGTGGCATCCGTGAATCCGAAGGCTATGTCCGTGAAGGCGGAGCGGCGGCGCGCATCATGCTGGTTCAGGCCGCAGCCAATGGCTGGGGCGTCCCGGCAGCAGATTGCAAGGTCTCCAAGAGCGTGATCACCCATCCCGCGTCAGGGCGCAGCACGACCTATGGCAAGGTTGCGGAAGCAGCTGCCAAGATTGAGCCCCCAAAGGAAGTGAAGCTCAAGGATCCCAAGACCTGGACCATCGCCGGAACGAACGTGAAGCGGCTTGACACAGCGGACAAGCTGAACGGCAAGCAGGTCTATGGCTTTGATCTCAAGCTGCCAGGCATGCTGAATGCTTCGATCAAGGCCTGCCCTGTCTTCGGCGGCACGGTCGCAAGCTTCGATGCGGCCAAGATCGAGAAAATGCCGGGCGTCAAGAAAGTACTGAAGGTCGGCGAGAATGCTGTTGCTGTCGTCGCCGACACCTGGTGGCAGGCAAATTCGGCGCTGCTGGAGCTGCCGATCGTCTGGAACGAAGGACCAAACGCCAAGGTCTCAAGTGCCGATATCGCGGCCTTCGTCAAGGAAGGCCTTGATGCCGAACAGGCGTTTGAAGGCAACAAGCAGGGCGACGCCAAGGGTGCCATCGCCGGTGCTGCCAAGCGCGTGGAAGCGACCTACAGCTATCCACTCCAGAACCATGCCTGCATGGAACCCATGAACGCCACGGCGCTGTGGACTCCCGACAAATGCGAAGTCTGGTGCCCCACACAGAACGGTGAAGCCGCCTTCGGTGCCGCTGTGCAGGCCTCGGGACATCCGGCGGCCAAGGTCGAGGTCTACAAGTTGCACCTTGGCGGCGGCTTCGGCCGGCGCGGGCGTTCGGACTATGTGATCCAGGCGATCAATATCGCCAAGCAGATGCCCGGCGTGCCGGTCAAGCTGCTCTGGTCGCGTGAAGAGGACATGGCGCAGGGCACGTATCATCCAATCACCCAGTGCAAGCTGGTGGGCGGGCTGGATGCGCAGGGCAATCTTGTCGGCCTTCACATGCGCATCTCCGGCCAATCGATACTGTCGGGCGTCAACCCGCAGGGCCTGCAGAATGGCCGTGATCCGGTCGTGTTCCAGGGTCTCAACCCGACTGGCGCGGAGGGACCATTCGGTTATTCGATCCCCAACCTTCTGATTGACCATGCCATGCGCAACCCGCATGTGCCGCCGGGCTTCTGGCGCGGCGTCAACCTCAACCAGAATGCGATCTATGTGGAGTGCTTCATGGATGAACTGGCGCAGGCGGCCGGTGTGGATCCAATGGAGTTCCGCCGCCGATTGATGAAGAACCATCCCAAGCATCTCGCAGTGCTGGAGTCTGTTGCCAAGGGCATCGGTTGGGGCACACCTGCTCCGGCAGGCGTTTTCCGCGGCCTGTCGCAGATCATGGGCTTTGGCAGCTATGTCGCGGCGGCAGCGGAGGTTTCCGTCGCCAGTGACGGCAAGATCAAGGTGCATCGCATCGTGGCTTCGACCAATCCGGGGCATGTGGTCCATCCCAGCCAGGTGGAGGCGCAGATCGAAGGCTCGTTCGTCTATGGCCTTTCGGCGGCGTTCTATCAGGAATGCACGGTGAAGAACGGAGCAATTGTCGAGCAGAATTTCGACACCTATCCGGCCATGCGCATGGACGAGATGCCCAAGGTGGAAAGCATCCTGATCCCGGATGGAACGTTCTGGGGCGGTGTCGGCGAACCAACGATCGCTGTGGCTGCTCCTGCCGTGCTGAACGCCATCGCCGCGGCGACAGGACGGCGAATCCGCCATCTGCCGATGAAGAACACGGATCTGCGTCGGGCGTGATCGGAAAGACCCGGTTGGTGGCACAGCGCATTGGTCTGCCCGCGCTTTCACTTCTGGTGATCGGTGGAGCGGTTCAGGCGCAGCCCGTGGCGGTCGCGCCCTACAAGATCGTCGGCGACGCGATATCCGCGCCGCTGAACGGCCTTGCGGGTGATGCGTCAAGAGGCCGCCAGATTGTCGTGACACGGCAAAAGGGGCTGTGCCTCCTTTGCCATTCCGGGCCCTTCCCTGAGGAGCGCTTTCAGGGCGACCTTTCGCCGTCTCTTGCGGGTACCGGAACACGTCTGACGGAGGGCCAGTTGCGCCTGCGGATGGTGGACAGCACGATGGTGAATGCCGACAGCATCATGCCGGCCTACCATCGTGCCACGGCTCTGTCGCGCGTGGCGCGTGCGTTTGCGGACAAGCCCATCCTGTCAGCACAGGAGATCGAGGATGTTGTCGCTTTTCTCAAGGAATTGAAGGACTAGGACCATGACCAAGCCTCCACTCCTCCTCGACCGCCGCTGCGTTCTGGTGACGCTGGCCGGTACGGCGATGTTTGCCAGCGTTGGTCCGGCACGAGCGGAGACAGCCGACATGGAAGCCGCCATCAAGGCGTTCACCAAAGGCGCGCCCGTGACCAGGGGCAAGGTGAAAATCGACATCTCTCCACTGGTGGAAAACGGCAACTCCGCCTCCATCGGAGTCTTCGTCGACCACCCGCAAACGGCCCAGGCTTTCGTGCGGAAAATTGCCTTGTTCAACGAGAAAAATCCGCAGCCGGAAGTGGCAGTGTTTCATCTCAACCCGCGCAGCGGCACATCCCGTGTCGATACAAGGATTCGCCTCGCCACGACCCAGCAGCTTGCGGCCGTGGCGGAACTTAGCGACGGCACCTACTGGTCTGACTCGCAAGAGGTGATCATCACCATCGCAGCCTGTCTGGAGGAGTGAACGATGGCCAAAGCGCTTCTCAAAGTCCCGAAGACGGCAAGAAAGGGAGAGATCATCACGCTCAGCGCGCTGTTCTCGCACCCGATGGAGACAGGACATCGGCGCGACGCGGAAGGGCAGGCTGTGCCTCGCGATATCATTGCGCTCTTCACCTGCCAGTATGACGGCATGGAGATTTTTCGAGCCGAACTGCATCCTGCCATCTCGGCGTATCCGATGATGCAGTTTACAACTGTGGCTACGGTGTCGGGGCCCATAACCTTCACCTGGACAGATGAGGTCGGCAAAAGCTGGAAGGAGACGACGGACATCACCGTCGCAGGATGATGCCTGCCTACGGCGTTGTTGCGGCAGGGCTGCTTGCCAGCATGGCCATGGTATCACCGGCGGGTGCTCAGGGCATTGCGCCTGCCGACAGGAAATCAGGCTTCGAGACGATGGGGCCCGATACCCAAGCCATGCAGCGCGACGATGCCAGCAATCCGGCCATGCTGGTGGTGCGGGAGGGTGAAGCGCTCTGGGCGGAGCCTCCGGGAAGCGGGAGACCATCCTGCGCCGGATGTCATCAGGACGCCCCGGTCACGATGAAAGATGTCGCAGCACGCTATCCTGTCCTTGATCATGCGTCAGGCACTCCCATCGATCTGGCAGGGCGCATTCAGCAGTGCAGGACGGAGCGGCAGGGTGCTCCAGCCTGGGCGCGGGAGAGCAGACCCTTGCTGGCGCTGACGACATATGTCGGCCAGCAGTCGCGCGGGACAACACTGGAGCCGTTTGCCGATGCGGGGCTTGCGTCCTTCCGGGAACAGGGCAAGCAGCTTTTCAGCCAGCGTCTCGGACAGCTCAACCTCTCATGCGCCATGTGCCATGATGACAACTGGGGCAGGAAGCTGGGCGGCAGCATCATTCCGCAGGGCCATGCCAACGGCTATCCTTTGTTCCGGCTGGAATGGCAGGCCGTGGGTTCGGTGCAGCGCCGCATTCGCAATTGCCTGACCGGCGTTCGCGCGGAACCCTTTGCCTATGGCGACCCGGCGCTGGTCAATCTGGAGCTCTACCTCAAGGACCGCGCAGCGGGATTGAAAGTGGAAACGCCCGCAGTTCGACCCTGATTCCTGCAGCCCGTGCTTTGATCTCGCCCATGCGCAGGCGCAACCTCACTTGCCCATGAGAAGTCTGGGCAGAAAGGTCGTCAGCGGTGGCCACAGCGTGATCGCGGCCAGCACCGCGAGCAGCGGCATCAGCCACGGAATGATGGCGCGCGACATGCTCTCGAATGAGATGCCGGCGATCTTCGACGTCACGAAGAGCACCACGCCCACCGGCGGCGTGATCGTTCCAATCATCAGGTTCAGCACGAAGATCAGACCGAACTGAATGGGATCGATGCCAAATGCGGCCGCCGCCGGTGTCAGAATGGGAATGAGGATCAGCATGGCGGCCAGCGCCTCCATGAAGCAGCCGACAATCAGCAGCAGCACGTTGACTGCCAGCAGGAACAGAAGCGGGCTTCCCACGAGATCGACAAACATCGGGCCCACGGTCTGTGGAATGCGCGAGATGGAAAGGCACCAGCCCAGCGCCGCTGCCATCATCACAAGGGCAAGAACCACACCGGTGGTCTCGACCGTATCGACGATCAGGTCCGGCAGCCGCTTCAAATCGAAGTCCTTGTAAACGACGAGGCCCAGAAACAGTGCATAGACCGTGGCGACACCTGCAGCCTCCGTCGGTGTGAACAGCCCGGCAATCATGCCACCGAACAGGATCACCGGGGTCATCAGTGCCCAGTGCGCGCGCTTGTAGGCAATCCAGAGTTCCCGCAGGCCAGGGAAGGGATGGCGCGGCATGTTGCGGCGGCGGGCAAGCTGGGTGACCATCGCCATCAATGCACCCGCCATCAACAGTCCAGGAATGACACCGGCCAGGAACAGCCCGCCGATGGAGACATCCGCGGAAACACCGTAGATCACCATGGGTAGCGAGGGCGGGATGATCGGACCAATGGTAGCGGAGGCTGCGGTTATCGCAGCCGCCGTTTCAGCGTCATAGCCCTCGTCCTTCATGGCCTTGATTTCGAGTGTGCCGACTCCCGCCGCATCCGCGACGGCCGAACCGGACATGCCCGCAAAGATGACACTGGCCAGGATGTTGGCATGGCAGAGTCCGCCCCTGAGCCAGCCGACACAGGCAGTGGCGAAGGCGAAAATGCGATCGGTAACGCCACCCGAATTCATGATGTTGCCCATCAGGATGAAAAGGGGTGCTGCGAGAAGCGGAAAGGAGTTCGCCGCTTGCGCCACCTTCTGCGGGACGATGCCGGCAGGGATTCCAGCGAACCAGACGAAGGCGAAGGCCGCGAGCCCCATGGAGGCAAACAAAGGCACGCCGATCAGCAAAGCCCCGAACCAGACGGCCATGATCCAGGACATGGTTGCGATCATAGCGGTTGCGCTCCCGGCTCGGGCTCCTGCGCCAACCTGCCCTGGAAAGCGAGACCGATCTCGACAAGCGCCTGCCCGATCAACACCGCCGCTGCGAATGGAACCGGCAGGTAGAGCAAAGCGCTTGAAAGCGGCAGGGTGACCCATTCGATATCCCAGTTGCGGCCCAACAGAGGCCAGCCCCAGCGGATCATCTGGACTGCCAGAACGATGACAGCGAGCTGAATCACCACTTCCATGGTCAACCTCAAGGGTCGCGGCAGCATGTCGATGAAAACATTGATCCGGATATGGCTGCGGCGTCGCGAGGCGATCATCCAGCCGACAAATCCGGTCCAGACCAGCAGGTATTGCGCTGCTTCGTCCGACCAGACCACCGGGCGGTTCAACAGCCGTGAGACGACACCAGTGACAACGCAGATCAGCAATGCCAACAGCAACGCGACCGCCGCGAGGCGGATGAGCCGGTCAAGCGTAGCAGCGAATTGAGGCATGTCAGCTCCTCCCCCTTCCTCCACGGAAGGGGGCTGTATGCGGTGGGGTCAAAGCGCCAGCATGGACTCGAAGGAGCCTTTGCCCCAGCGTGTTTCAAACTTCGCCGGAACCGCTGCGAGCACCGGCTTGCGCCATTCCTCGATGTTGGGTTCGATCACCGTCATTCCGGCGGCTTTCAGTGTCGCGACAAGGCTTGCTTCCTGTGAGAGAAGCTCCTTGTCCTGCCATGCCGCACCCGCATCGAATGCGGCCTGGAGCAGGGAACGGTCGGCTGCGGGCAAGGCTCTCCAGAAGGCATCATTCGCGATGATCATGCGCGGCGTGATGATATGCTCGGTGAGCACAAGGAACTTCTGCACCTCGAAGAATTTGCCGGACTGGATTGTCGGCAGCGGATTTTCCTGGCCATCCACTGCACCCTGGCTGAGCGCCAGATAAAGTTCGGGGAAGGCAATGGGCGTCGCACGAGCACCCCAGGCGTCCGCCATGGCCTGGAATACATCCACCGGTGGCACGCGCAGTTTGAATCCGACCATGTCTGTGGGGCTTCTGACGTTCTTCGTGCCCGTCGTGAGATGCCGCTTGCCGTAGTACGTCACGTTCAGCATGCGCATGCCACGTTTGGCAACCAACTCATCGTTCATCTTCGCGAACAACGGAGTCGACGTGACCTTGGCAAGGTGTGTGGCGTCCCGCCAGAGATAGGGCGCCTCGATCAAAGAGAGCTGCGGCAGGAAGGCACCAAGCGCACCTGCGCCATCGGTCGTCAGTTGCAAGGCTCCGGCGGAAACAGATTCGATCATGTCCTTGCCGGTGCCCAGCTGGCCGTTGGGGAAAAGCTGGATGTCGATGCGTCCCGAAGTCTTCTCCTTCACGTCCCTGGCGATGCGGTCAGCCATCTGGACCTGCGGATGTGTGGCCGCAAGCAATTCGCCCCAGCGGATGGTGGTGGCTTGCGCCCGCAGCACCGCGGGCATAGCCAGGGTTGCTCCCGCGGCGGCGGTTGCCACCAGGAAACTGCGTCTGTGTGGTTGGATCGTCATTGGCTTCCTCCCCATTTTTTTGGTTGGTCCGTTCATGGTGCCCTCGTCCGTCGACAGGCTCAGGATGGGGATGCCATTGGCTTGCTAGTTCATGTCGATCGCCCTGCTGCGCGACATTGCGATATGGGCTGTCATGGCCGCCACAGCGGCATCCGCATCCTTGCGCTCGATGGCCTCGATCACCTTCATGTGGTCACGATAAACAGGAATCACGAGTTCCGCGTAAAGTCGCGTTTCGTTCTGGCGGATCAGCTTGATCTTGATCCAGTTCACCCGGAAAGCCTTGGAGATGATCTCGTTGTCGAGATGATCGATAATGGCCTCATGCAGCGAACGATCGGTCGATTCAGCATCCGCGATCAGGGACTCCCGCTCGCCTGCTTCGGACCGGCGTATGATCGCCTCATGCGACCTTCGCAAGGCTGCAATGGCGTCATCGCCGCGGGCTGTGGCGAAGAGGGCCGTGGCCTGTGATTCCAGGAAGAAGCGGAACTGATAGGCATTGCGGATGAGACTGAGGTCGACATGGGCCACCTGCATGCCGCGCTGCGGAACGGTGGTGATGAGGCCTTCCGCTTCGAGGCGGGGAATAAGCTCCCGGATTGCACCCAGAGGCATTGATGTGATCTCGGCAAGTTCGCGCTGCGAGACAAACTGGCCCGGCCTGATTTCCCGCGACAGAAGCCGCTCCGTGAAGCTGTCGTAGGCCTTGTCCCTGAGCTTCAGCGTGCTGGTGGTCATCGGGGTCAGGCCGCCTTTCCGGCAGGCCGGCGGATAGCCGCCAGCTTTGCCGCAAGCTTGCGGGTATCGGCGGCCGTAAGGGCGTCAAGCGGCGGGCGCATGATGCGCCATGCCGGGTCGCCCAGCGCATCGCCGATCATCGCCTTGACCGCCGACATGAAGGAGTATCCGAGGATCACGTCCACCATGGCGTTGACGCGCTTGTCGTCCTTGCCGTCATGGGCGAGCGGACGCAGCAGATCAGGCGCGATGTTGGCGAGACCACAGATAGTGCCCGCGCCGCCGTGGCGCACTGCATTGGCGAGCTGACGCTCGTCACCGACGAGAATCTGCAGTCCTTTCAGCTCCTTCAGCCGCCGTTCGGTGGCAGCCCAGTCGCCGTTCGAATCCTTGACACCGATAACAGCTCCAGGAAATTCCTTCACGAGACGCTGTGTCAGTTCCACGGAGATGCCGTTCCGGGTCATTCCGGGGATGTGATAAAGGATGACATCGCGGAGATTGCCGCCGAGCCTTTCAAAAACGGCAGCGAAGTACCGGAACAATCCGTCATCGCTGGCATCCGCGAAATAGAAAGGGGGAGCCACCAGAAGGGCGCGACAGCCCATTTCATAGCCCGCTCGCGCCTGCTCCACCGCATCATGGACCGTGGCGGCTGAAACACCCGCGATGACCTGCGCGCGCAAATCGATGCCCGACGCACCGAGAGCGGCCAAGGCCTGGTAACGTTCGGGAACCGCAATCGATGCTCCCTCGCCCGTTGTTCCAAATACCGTGATGCCATCGCATCCCTTTGCGATCACTGACGAGGCGTGTGCCGCCATCCGCTTCAGATCGATGGAACCGCCTTTGGTGAATGGCGTCGACAGCGCGCAGTTGAGCCCGATCCTTCCCCCTTTGGTTTTGCCTGCCATGAATATCCCCTGCTGGAGAGTCGATACTGCGTTGACGCTCGACCCGCGTCAAGACTAACATGTCAGTCACGAACACAGATCAGACTTGCGTGTACCGGGCCAATGGGCTTGGATCAGAAAAAACAACAGTGGATCGGCGGGAGGCCGTTCCACATTCAACGGGGAGACATCATGAGTGATTTCGCAAAACGCAATACGTCCATGACAAGGCCTTCGCGGCGGCTTTTCATTGGTGGTGCCGCCGCAGGCGTTGCAGCACCATTCGTGCTGCGCAGCGAAGCGCTGGGCCAGTCCACGTTCGACTGGAAAAAGTTCTCGGGCACGAAACTCGATATCATGCTGGTGAAAAACCCGCGATCGGACCTTCTGCAGGCGCACGAAAAGGAATTCACGGCGCTCACGGGCATTCAGGTTTCGTCCGAGCAGATTCCGGAACAGCAGCAGCGCCAGAAGGCGATGATCGAGTTCACCTCGGGCAAGCCGACATTCGATGTCTGCATGCTTGCACTGCATGTGCAAAAGCGGCTCGCCGCCAAGGGCAAGTGGATGGAGGACCTGCGGCCCTACATCGCCGATGCCTCGCTTACATCTCCTGACTTCGACTTCAGTGATTTCGCAGCAGGTGCAGTGGGTTTCGCGCGTCAGGCCGATGGCGTGCTCGACACGCTGCCGCATTTCATCGACTTCTGGATGATCTATTACAACAAGGAGATGTTCCAGCAGAAGGGCGTGGAATATCCCAAGACAATGGACGAGTTGTTCACTGCGGCGCAGAAGCTGAATGACCCTTCGAAGGGCGTGGCCGGTTTTGTCTCCCGCGGCCTGAAGAATGCCAACATTCCGGTCTGGACGTCGTGGATGCTGGGACAAGGCATGGAGACCGTCTCGGCCTCCGGACAGTTGCAGACCGACACGCCTGAAGCGATCTGGGCTGGTGAGATGTACAAGAAGATGAACCGCGAGGTCGCCCCTCCTGGTACTATCGGCTTCAACTGGAACGAATGCCAGACCACCTTCATGCAAGGCCGCGCGGCCATGTGGCTCGACGGCATCGGCTTTGCAACACCGCTGGAAGACCCCACCAAATCGCGTATCGTCGGCAAGGTCGGCTACGGCGTTACGCCGCCGGGACCAAAGGGGCATCATTCAGCCCTGTTTGGTGACGGGCTGGGGATCTCCCGGACGTCCACCAAGAAGCAGGCGGCATGGCTCTATACGCAATTCATGTGCAACAAGGGCAATCAGCTCGCGATGCTGAAGGCCGGCGCAGGTTCGCCTGGACGCTCTTCCGCATTGGCCAATCCAGCAGCCCAGGAAGGATCGCGGTTCTCGAAGGAGTACTTCGATTGCCTCGCGGCCTCAGGCAAGATTGCGCGTGCCGGATTGCCGCAGATCATCCCGGTCACGGAGTTCCGCGATGTCTTCGGTGTAGGCCTCACCAACACACTGTCGGGCGCCGACGTAGCGACCGAGCTCAAGAAAGCGACAGAAGCCTTCAAGCCAGTTCTTGAGAAGAGCGAACAGGGTTGAGCGACATCACTCCCTCTTCTCGCTCTCGCGGGGAGAGGGTTGGGGTGAGGAGCCAGGTGAGCTCTCTCAACGGCCAATCCCCCCACCCGTCACCCTGCCCTTCCCCCCGTTAAGTGCAGGGAGAAGGGACGCGCACGAGAGTTCATGACCACGATCAAAATCCCGGCCGCCACGGCAACCACGGCAGTTCCTGAATCGCAGGCGCGCCTCGCGCCCCGGCGTTATTTTCTGTTCGCGATACCAGCGCTGGTGCTGATCGCGGCAGTTATCGTCATGCCTTGGCTTTTCACGCTCGTGATGTCGGTCATGGATTTCAAGGTCGGCGGGGACGTCGAGTTCATCGGGCTCAAGAATTTTGCGAAACTTGCAACTGACGACCGCTTTCTCGAATCCGTCGGGCGCACCTTCTGGTTCACTGCGCTGTCGGTGTTTTTTCCCATCCTGCTCGGAACATGGGCGGCCGTGATCTTCCACCGGGAATTTCCGTGGCGCGGTGTTCTGCGCACGGTCTTCATTATGCCGATGATGGCGACGCCGGTGGCGGTGGCGCTGGTGTGGACCATGATGTTTCACCCGCAGCTTGGCGTGCTGAACTATCTGCTCTCCCTGATCGGGCTCCCACCTTTTGCCTGGGTGTATGATCCCAATACCGTCATCTTTACACTGCTGATCGTCGAGGTGTGGCACTGGACACCGCTGGTGATGCTGATCGTGCTGGGCGGCATGGCGGCGCTGCCGACGGACCCCTATGATTCCGCCACCATAGACGGCGCGACGGACTGGCAGATGTTCCGGTTCATCACATTGCCGCTGATCATGCCTTACATCATGGTTGCCGTGGTGATCCGCACCATCGATGCGCTGAAGGTGTTTGATACGATCTTCGTGATTACCCAGGGTGGGCCGGGAACAGCATCCGAGACGCTGAACATCTTCCTCTATCTGCAAGCGTTCCAGTTCTTCAATCTGGGCTACGCCTCGGCCGTGGTCGTTGTCTTTTTTGTCATCATCGTCGCCCTGTCGCTGCTTCTGCTGTCACTCCGCCAGAAGCTCAAGTGGAACACGTGATGAGCAACCGCGTCGAATCCAGCAGCATCTGGCGGAAGATCGGATTTGGCGCATCGGTCTTCGCACTGGTGTCGCCCGCG
>JANMFA010000226.1:0-2548 GCA_031377545.1 Hyphomicrobiales bacterium
GGGGCAACCAGGTTCACTGCGTTTCAACGAGGGAGTTGTTTCATGGGTGCGTTTTTGAAGACCGCGATCGCCGCTGCCGGCCTGGGCAAGACCCGGGTGCCGGCACTGCTGGCCGCGGCCGATCTCGCATCGGCGCGCATCATTGCGCTGGATGACGGCGAAGCCATGGCCGGCGCCTGGTGGTTGACCGCACCCACCCCGCAATGGCGGCAGGCCAAGGTGCGGGCGCTGGTGGCCTTTCTAACCGCCTGAAAGCTCCAGATCGGGAGCAACTCTCGTTGTCGTTTGCCTCGGGCGCGGCAATGAACAGGTGCGTTTGCAGCTGTTAAGGTTAACCAACGTTAACGATAAACTGTCGGAAAACTTTACAATTCGTAAAGAATGGCCGCTCTGGCCCTTTCGTTAAGTGACGAGTTTTGCTCATGATCTGTCAAATTCGTTAATTTGGTATGAATATTGCATGATCATCTGCGACTGGGGGTCAAAGGGGCAACCAGGCGCACTGCGTTTCAACGAGGGAGTTGTTTGATGGGTATGTTTTTGAAGACCGCGATCGCCGCTGCCGCGCTCGCCCTGATGCCGATGTCGGCTCAGGCCGCCACGACCGTTTCGATTGTCAGCTTCACCGCCAATCAGGCCGGTGCGAACCTGACCTACAAGGACAATGGCATTTCCGGTTGGAGCCTCTCGACCGTGACGCCGAAGAACGTGCTGGTCACGCTGGAAGATTTCGGCGGCGGTTTCATCTCGGGCGTCGCGGCAAAAATGTCGTTTTCGGGCACGGGCACCAGCTTTGCCGTGAACAACTCGGGCAATATCTGGTCGCAGGCCTTCACGGGCGGCACCGTGACGTTCACCAACACTGCCGGGTTCCTCCTTGGTACGACCTTCTATGCACCCGGTAGCAACATTCTGTCGCTCACCTTCACTGGTGGTGAAATGACGGCGACCGTGCCCGGCACCGCCGGCAACGCGCTGGTGTCGATCCCGGGTGATGGCTTCTCCAACGTGACGAGCGATTTCCTGAGCTTCCCGCCGACGACGCTGACCGACTTCTCGATCAGCCTTGCCAACGTGATCCCGGGCTTCTGCATCGGCTCGTGCGGCATTGGTGGCCAGTCCACCGTCCGCTTCCAGAACTTCACGGCGCGCGGCTCGGGTGACTTCACCGCTTCCATGGTGCCGGAACCGTCAACCTGGGGGATGCTGCTGCTGGGCTTTGGCCTGGTCGGCTTTGCCCGTCGCCGTCAGATCAGCGTCGCTGCCTGATTGCGCAAGCGGGGGCCAGGTTCCGGGTCCGGCACAGTCGGCCCGGGCCTGGCACCCCGCATCTTTTCTTTCCGCTGTACGGAGGTCGCCCCGGCCATTGCGGATCGTAGATTAAAAATAAGTATAAAAGATTACCAAAACGCTAATTTACGTTGTGGTCTGTTCATACTTATGCAAGCGTTATGAATGGAACGGGGTGGCAGGCTCTCCTGCCTGATTCAAAGAGGATTTTGGTTATGAAGACGAAGCTCTTCCTTGCGGCAGCGGCGATTGTGTTTGGTGCCATGCCGGCCACAGCAGCTCCCATCTTTGTGGTCAGCGCGGCGCAGTGCATCAATGTGGCGCACGCCAACGGCTGCAAGTTCGACGGCAATATGGGCAACCAAGCTCATGCTGACGAGACCGAAGCAGCCTACAATTTGTTCAACAACACCAACCCCAGTGCCGATCCCGACATTACGCTGAATTTCTTCGGCCAAACCGACGGCTCGTTCGCTGGCAATGGCCAGACCTCGGGCACGTGGGCGACCAGCTTCTTCGTCGAATTTCTGGTGGTGAAGGCGTCAAATGAGTTTGTCCTCTACAAGCTGGCAACCCCGGCCAAAAGTGGATTTTGGAACACGTTCAACATTACCAACAAGAAGGGCGTCCCGCACGGCTTGTCGCACTTGGCCTTCCTCGGCTCCGACGGGTTTGACCCGGATGGCGGTGGTGTGCCGGAACCGGCAACCTGGGCGATGTTGCTCTCCGGCTTCGGCATGGTCGGCTTTGCCGCCCGTCGCCGTCGCGGCCTGACCAGCGTCGCAGCCTGATCAGTGGGTGATTGAAAAAGGCCGGTCCCCTCGCGGGGGCCGGCCCTTTTATATGCTGCGGCCTGATCCTGCCTGCTGCGTTTTGGCGCGGCCCCGCCTGCGCACGGGTCTTGCCAAAGCGCGTGCCCCACGCCATCGCAACAGCGCGAGTCAGGATAGGGGGCAATTCGATGGCGATGATGCGTTCGATAGTGGCGGCGGCCGCTTTGTTGTCCGGTCCGGCACCGGTGCTGGCGGCGGATGCGCCGGTCACTGCTCTGGCCGCCGGCGTGAGCGAGGCTGAACTCAAGGCCAGCATCACCGCGCTCGTGGGTTTCGGCACCCGCCATTCGGCCAGCGACACCACCAGCCCGACACGCGGCATCGGCGCCGCCCGCCGCTGGACGGAAGAGCGGTTCAAGAGCTTCAGCGCTGCTTGCGGCAACTGCCTGACCATCGAAAAGCCGTCGCAGGTATTTACCGGCGAT
>JANMFA010000242.1:0-1944 GCA_031377545.1 Hyphomicrobiales bacterium
GCGGTAATGGTGCTAAACCACGCCAAAGACTCTGCATAATCGCGGGAAGTACGTATGTCTGTCCGTCGACTTGCCCCTGAATCGGTGCAGCCGAAATCCTTCGTTTTCTCGAAGGAGAACGCTGCATGGGCCAAGACCATCATTTCGAAGTTTCCGGCGGGCCGTCAGGCGTCCGCTGTGATTCCGCTGTTGTGGCGTGCCCAGGAACAGCATGACTACTGGCTGCCAAAGGCCGCCATCGAGCAAGTGGGCGTCATGCTCGCCATGCCAACGATCCGCGTGCTGGAAATCGCCACGTTCTACACAATGTTCAATCTTTCCCCCGTCGGAAAGCATTTCGTTCAGGTCTGCGGAACGACACCCTGCCGTCTGCGCGGCGCGGAAAAGATCATCGAGATCTGCAAGTCCGAGATTGGCGAAGAGCGCCATGTCTCAGCGGATGGGACATTCGCATGGCTTGAGGTCGAGTGCCTGGGTGCCTGCTGCAATGCGCCGATGGTGCAGATCAACAACGATTTCTACGAGGATCTGGACGAAAAGAATTTCACCAAGCTCCTCAAGGACATGCGTGCACGAAAACCGGTGAAGATCGGGTCACAGATCGGCCGCGTTTCCTCGGAGCCTGTGAAGGGCCAGAAGACGCTGAAGGACAAGGCGCTCTATGACGGCTCCGCTGTCGGCGACTGGAAGAGGGCTTTTGACGATCGCGTGAAGAAGGCGACAGCGGCGAAGAAACTCGCGGCGACTGAAGCGGCAAAGTCCACTGCAACAGGTGCTCCCGCCGGACCTCTGGCTGCATCCTCGCAGGTTCCCAAACCAGTCAACACGTCACAGCCGAATGTGGTCCTGAAGACTCCTGCGCGAAAATCGAACACGATCCAGTCGGCAGCAACCAGGCCGTCTCCTGTCGCCGCACCGTCCAGGGATGTCACATTCGTTGACGATGGTGGTCAGGAGAAAGCTCCCGCCACGCTGAAAGCGGCCCGCAAGGGTGGTGGCGATGATCTCAAACTGATCTGGGGTGTCGGCCCCAAAATGGAAGCGCTGATGCAATCGCTGGGCTTCTTTCATTTCGATCAGGTCGCGGCATGGACCGACGAGAACCTGCGCTGGGTGGATCGCAGGCTCGAAGGCTTCAAGGGCCGCGCGCGCCGCGATGACTGGGTAGGTCAGGCGAAGAAGCTCGCGACCGGCTGGCGTCCGTCGAGCAAGCTCGGCGACCGGCCGGTGAAGTGAGGGAATGAACCATGCTCGCTGACCGGGACCGCATCTTCACCAATCTTTACGGACATCAGGACGCTGGCCTGAAAGCCGCCATCAAGCGCGGCAACTGGGACGGCACGAAGATGCTGCTTGGCATGGGCCGCGACTGGATCATTGACGAAATGAAGGCGTCCGCATTGCGCGGCCGCGGCGGCGCGGGCTTCCCAACCGGCCTGAAATGGTCGTTCATGCCCAAGGTCGTGACAGACCGTCCGCATTACCTCGTGGTCAATGCGGATGAGTCGGAGCCGGGCACCTGCAAGGACCGCGAGATCATGCGCAACGATCCGCATCTGCTGGTCGAGGGCTGCCTGATCGCGTCTTTCGCGATGAGCGCCAACGCCTGCTACATCTACATCCGGGGCGAATACATCGCCGAGCGCATCGCCCTGCAGAAAGCCATCGATGAGGCCTATGAGGCCAAGCTGATTGGCAATGACAACAAGAACGGCTGGCCGTTTGATCTGTATCTCAGCCACGGCGCGGGTGCTTATATCTGCGGCGAGGAAACGGCATTGCTGGAATCCCTCGAAGGCAAGAAGGGCATGCCGCGCATGAAGCCGCCATTCCCGGCGAACATGGGCCTTTATGGCTGCCCCACCACCGTGAACAACGTGGAATCCATCGCGGTCGCGGGCACGATCCTGCGGCGCGGCGCTGGCTGGTTCAAGGGCATCGGCA
>JANMFA010000248.1:0-2120 GCA_031377545.1 Hyphomicrobiales bacterium
CGGCGATCAAATGTCCAAACAGGCCGGATCGTGGAAAATACGCGGCAGAACTGTGATATCTCTTTGAAATCATGAAAAATTTTAAAGAATAGGATGACAAATACCGTCACAATTCCTAGCTATAGGGGCGACAGGCAGCGTCGGGCAGGAAAGCCCGTATCGGCACCTGAGGAGGATGAGATTTCGATGTCACCTGAAGAGAAGAACGTCATTGGCGGCATTTTCGAGCGCTTGAAAGGGGCAGCAAACGCACCCCGCGACGCCGAAGCCGAGAAATTCATCGCGGACCAGATCAAGGCGCAGCCTTATGCGCCCTATGTGATGGCCCAGTCGATCTATGCGCAGGAACAGGCGTTGACCGGCATGCAGCAGCAGGTCGAGCAGTTGCAGGCGCAGGTGCAGCAGCTTGAGGCCTATGCCCAGCAGGTTCAGCAGCAACAGCAGCAGAGCGGCGGCTTCCTTGGCGGCCTGTTTGGTGGCGGTGCGAAAACGCCTCCTCCGCCGATGCCGATGCAGAACCGTGCGCCGTTCCAGCACGGCCAGCAGGGTGGCCAGCCACAGGGCATGGCTCCCGCCGGTCCATGGGGTGGCCAGCAGGCCGCTCCGGCTCCCGGACCTTGGGGTGGCCAGCAGGCGCAGCCCCAGCGCGCTGGCGGCATGGGCTTCCTCGGCACGGCAGCCATGACAGCTGCCGGTGTTGCAGGCGGCATGCTTGCGGCCAATGCCTTGACCAACATGTTCTCGGGCGCCGGCGGCCAGAACGCGGCTGGTGGCGCAGCACAGGCGGGGGCCAATCCCACGGCGGCACCAGCCTCCGTTGATCAGCAGGCCTCATCCCCGGACTCTGGCTATCATCCGCAGGAAGCCTCCTACGACGAAGGCGGCGATTTCGGCGGTGGCGGCGGCGACGACTGGGCCTGATCGCCCGCACTGTCTGATCTTCAAAAGGCCGGTCTCTGACCGGCCTTTTTTATGGTGCCAGCCGGGCGACGTGCTCCATATTCTGGCCGGCATGGGGATCGCGAGGGGTGAATTGCTCGCCGCAGATATGCAACGGCCAGAGCATTGAACTGGCAGCGGGTGGAGTGGGGCGCATCAATCTTGGGGTTTGCACACGTTGTGATGTGCGGGTTTCATCACGTTCCTGATTGTGGCAAGATATCTGGACAGGTATCCTGTTGAACAGGCCCACAAACATGGACGACACTGACAAGACTGAATCTGTGGCAACACCAATTGCACGGTGGCGCATTCACCTCGCGACAGCTTCAAACTTTTAGACGGTAGGTCCTTTGGTTGGCTTTGCCATTGTGTCCGTTGGCGACAGAAATACCCGATACGGGTTCGAGTGCGTGGCTGGCAATCACGTGTTCTCTTAGCGGCCATCATCGCGGTTTTCTGGATTGGCCCCAAAGACCCTGCCGGGACCCCTTGGCAGGGAATTCCAAAGGCACGTTGAAGGAGAATCCCGACCGGTTTGATCCGACTGTGCGGCATGGAACAGAGCCAAACAATGCGCCGCAGAGTGAGTCGTTGGCGAGGAAGCGATGGCACTGCAGAAGCATCTTTTCAGCTTCGATGGCCGGATCGGTCGCAGCACTTATTGGCTGTCGATCGTACCCTTGTTCATCGCGGTGCATCTGATCGCTGTCGCCCCCATCCTGATGGTCGAGTTGATCGTCGGAACGGAGTCGGACGAGATGCCGTACAGCTTCTTGATCGCGTTCTTTGCGGCGCAACTGATCTGGTTCGCAGGCCTGTGGCCGATGCTGGCCGTGGGCAGCAAGCGCCTGCATGACCGCAACAGGCGCGGGTGGTGGCTCGTCGTCTGGTGGCTGCTCCCTTTTGTCCTCCTCTTTGGTGGCTTTGGCCTCGGCTTTACCAGCCGCAGCGGAGATTTCTCGACCGGCTCGATCCTGATGCTCGCGAGCCTCCCGCCCGCGCTGTGGGGCATCGTAGAACTCGGCATTCTGCCGGGCACCAAGGGACCGAACGTGTACGGTGCCGAGCCGGCACAACTGCTGGCTTGAAAACACGCAGCGCTTGATGACCTGCGAAGTGTAACGCCAACTCTGCCTGCCAACCCATTGACGAGGGCAGCGACGTTGATGGCATCGGCA
>JANMFA010000257.1:0-9029 GCA_031377545.1 Hyphomicrobiales bacterium
TGTTTGCTCGATTCCATCGAAAGAAGCCACGGCCGGTTCAAGGGCGTGGCCGTCATCTGCAATGATGCCACGACCGGCGAACTCGAGGAGCTGAAGGCGCGCGGCATCGTGGGCATTGCCTTCAACGCGACGTACCATAGCCCGGAGTTCTACCTGGACACCGGGCCATTGCTGAACCGGATGGCGGCATTGGGGCTGATCGCGCAATTCCAGACGGAAGGCGATCAGCTCGTCGCTCTCCTGCCGCTGGTCGAGCGAACAGACGCGACGATCGTGATTGACCATTGTGGTCGGCCAGATGTGGCCCGTGGGCTCCAGGCTCCCGGCGTCGCGGCCATGCGCGCAATGGCCCGGCGGGGGAATTCCGCCGTCAAATTGTCGGGCCTCTACAAGTTTTCGGCAGAACCATTTCCCTATCGCGATACCTGGCCGTTCATCCACGATCTTGTGGCGCATTTCGGCCCGGAACGCTGTGTCTGGGGCTCGGACTGGCCCTATCTGCGCGCACCGCAGCGCATCGACTACGGTCCGCTTCTGCATCTCGTCGATATGCTGCTTCCGGATGAGGGCGAGCGGAGGCAGGTGCTGTGGGAAACGCCGAAACGGTTGTTCGGGTTTGAAGGCTGACCGCTTCAGTGAGACGACTTGCTCTCGCTCCCTCCCTCCCCGCAAGGGGGAGGGAGGGGCGGTGCTTGGGCCATCAGGTCAACTGCGCGGACTTTCGCTATGGCCACTTCCTGGCTTACCCCTCGATAAAATGCGGCACAAACCGTGCCGTATCCCGCGTGATCGCGCCCGCATCCTCGCGTATGCCGATCCCTGACGGTTCGCTTGCCACCACCCATGAGCCGATAATGGCATGGCCGCCCTCGAAGGTCGCGACAGGGGCCAGTGCCTGGGCGATGGCGGGGCCGCCGTAGTCTCCCGGTGTGCTCTCGGTCTCGCCGCTCGCTCTGATGATGCGGATGTTGGCACCTTCTCGGGAATGCAGCGGTTTCTCCACGCGGTCGCCCAGGGTTGCTGCGCGGGGATCGTCGGTGAAGAAGCAGGCCAGCAGATTGGGATGGTTGGGGGCCATCTCCCACAGCATCGGCATCAGGCCCTTGGTGGAGAGCAGCGCCTTCCATGGCGGCTCGATGAACTGGGTGCGGGCGGCAGGCAGGTTCCTCGCGAACTCCTCGCGAAACAGCCATTCCCAGGGGTAGAGCTTGAACAGCACCTGGATCAGCGCATCGTCGAGATCGGTGAAAAGCCCTTCGGCGTTGATGCCGATGTCGCCAATGGCGAGTTCCTTCGTTTCAAGGCCGCCCTGCCGTGCGCAATCCGCGAGATAGGCCACCGTGGCCTGGTCCTCCACGCTGTCGGCGACCGAGGCGAGGTGCAGGAGGTAATGCTGGCCGCGGCGGATGTTCTTGAACGCCGCCACCAGCCGCTCGTGCAGCGAGTTGAACTGGTCCGAGCCCTCGGGCAGCTTGCCTGCGGCCATCTGCTCTTCCAGCCAGGTCCACTGGAAGACGGCGGCTTCAAAGAGCGATGTCGGCGTATCGGCGTTGTATTCCAGCAGCTTGGCCGGACCCTTGCCGTCGTAGGCGAAATCGAAGCGGCCATAGAGGTTGCGGTCGCCCCTGCTCCAGCTTTCGCGGATGAAACTCCAGTAGGCATCCGGGATGCCAAGCCGTGTGAGAATTGTTTCGTGCTTCAGCGCCTCGCCAACGAAGGCCATGCACATCTGCTCCAGTTCCGCCGTGGGGGCCTCGATGTCCTCCTCGATCTCGCGCAGGCTGAAGCGCCATGCCACAGTCTCGTCCCAATAGACTGCGCCGCCGATGGTGTGGAACGGAAAACCATACGCCTCGGCCTTGGTGCGCCAGTCAGGCCTTTCAGTGATCCGGATGCGGTCCATGGTTCACGAACTGGTTGAAAAGGAACGGCTGGTCGAGCCGAACCCGCTGCGCGACACGGTGGACGAGGGGGAGGTGTACGAGGTCGAGGGCCGTGAAGTGCTGCTGCTGGACGTGGAGCTGCGCGACAGGGCGGCACTGCTGGGCGGTTGGGCAGTGCTGCGGCTCGTCGGCATGCGGGAGAACGCGACATTGACGATGCCGTCGGCGACGTACGAGCCCGCCGTTCGGCCTACGGTTCGGCCTGTTCCGGTGGAATAATAGCTGCGGCTGGACGATCCACCACTGCTGCTGCCGCCGCCACCACCTCCGCCGGAGCTTCCGGAACTGCGCGGCGCGCATTCCGGCCGCTCGATGGTGCTGACGCCCGGCGGGCAGGCAGCGGGGCCGGCGCGGGGCGGATAGAGCGGCTGGCTGCGGCTGGCGGCAGCATTGGCAAGCGAGCGTGCGATCAGTACCCCGGCGAGGGCCGGAACGAAGACGCTTGCGCCGTTCCAGGTTGCGGGGCGGCACTGATTGGCACCGTACTCGCCCTCACAATCCGAGAGAGCCTCGAACTTTGGCGCATCCGCGACGTCGATCTTGCTGACCCTGCCGAACTCGTCAGCACAGGTCTGCGAGGTGACGGCTTGCGAGGCCTTGCATTCGTCGAGTGAAGCGAAGGCCAGCGTCTGGAAGCCATCGCCCGCATTGGCGGCGGGATCCTCCGGCGGTAATTTCTGCTGGTTGCTGGGCCAGAAAGCCGCCGTCATCAAGAGGCCGGCGGCTCCCAGCGCGATGACTTCAGAGCGCTTCAATGACGCCTCCTACGGTCGGATAATAGGTCATCGAGGCAGAGTTCAGCATGCCTGCCGTCAGTGATATCGCGGCGAGGATGATGGCTGTGGCGAGCGTGTTCTTCTCGATCTTGCCCGACAGCCCAGGGATCAGGACGCGGGCAAGCCCGTAGGCCAGCAACTGGACGACGAGCGCGATGGCACCCCACAGGATGCAGTCGGGAACGCTGGAGGCCTGGGCGATCGCCTTGGACAATGGCATGGCGAAGCCGAGCAATGAACCTCCCAGCGCCAGCGCAGCGGAGGAATTGCCTTCCCGGATCAGGCCAATCTCGTCATGCCCGGTGATGCGGACATAGATCACGGCGAAGACAAAGCAGAGCACGAGGCCAATTCCCCCGTAGAGGAAGAAATTGGGAATGCCGGTCATTGACGGAATGAGAGTGGACATGCTGGCCCCAGTTCAAAACAGGCTGTGATGGTGCAGAGTCTCCGGACACAGAATGCCACATTGCCCAAAAGCAGCAAGGGCCGCGATGATGATCGCGGCCCCTGGGAAGATTTTCGCAGTGAGCGTGGCGGATGCCTACTTCTTGGCAGCAACCAGGCTGGGGTTCAGGATGTCGAAATCGCGCTTGACCAGGGCCTTGAAGCCTGCGGGCGTGCGGTCAACCTTCGATGGAACGATAGCCCCCAGATCCTCAAGGCGCTTTTTGGTGGCAGGATCATCCAGCGTCTTGTCGAGTGCATCGACGATCCTGTCGAGGGCTGCTGCAGGGATACCCGCAGGACCGATCAGGCCATTCCAGGCTTCGATCTGGAAGCCGGGCAGGCCCGCTTCTGCCGTGGTCGGTACGTTGGGCAGTGCGGGAGACCGCTGGGCCGAAGCGATGGCATAGGCCTTGATCGTGTTGCCATTGACCTGGCTGATGACGCTCGGGATCTGGTCGCACATGAAATCGACCTGACCGCCAACCAGATCGTTCAGTGCAGGGCCGGTTCCGCGATAGGGAACCGAGTTGAGGTCAGCGAGACCAAGCTGCGCCTTCAGAAGGGTGCAGGTGGTCCAGGACACGGATCCGACGCCGGCATGGGCCTCATTGGCCTTGGTTGGATTGGCTTTCAGGTAAGCGATAAATTCCTTCAGATCCTTGGCCGGGAATTCCTTCCTGGCCACGATCAAAATCGGCGTGCCACCCGCCAGTCCGATGTGCTGGATTCCATCAAGCGGCTTGTAGCGCAGGTCAGGGAACAGGGCAGGTGCTGCGGACAGCGTGCCGAGGTGGCCCATGGCGATGGTGTAGCCATCGGGTGACGCTGCCGTGGCACGGGTGATACCCGTCGTGCCACCGGCACCCGCCACGTTCTCGATCACGATCTGCTGGCCGAGATTCTTGGACATGCCCTCGCCAACGATGCGGGCGATGATGTCGGTTGGCCCACCGGCTGCAAAAGGAACGATCATCGTGATCGGCTTGTTCGGGAAAGCCTGTGCCTGGGCACCGTGCGTGGACAGGGCGACTGTGGCGACAGCGGCTGCGCTGGCCAGAAGCGACCGTTTGGTCAGTGTCATCATTGTTTCCTCCATGGCTCCGCTGGCGCGGAATGGTGTGAGATATAGTCATGAAAAGCGCGGCAACCAGTGCTGATTGCCGCGCTTTTTGTTCACAATGCGGTGCAGCCTATTCCGTAAAGACCTGATCGCGCTTGCTGCGTATCGACGGCAGCAGAGCGAAGACCAGCAGCAGGATCGCCACGATCATGAAGCCGAGCGACAGCGGTCGTTCCACGAAGACCCACATGGAGCCACGCGAAATCAGCATGGCCTGCCGCAGCTTCTCCTCCATCAGCTTGCCCAGGACGAAGGCAATCAACATCGGAGCGGGCTCGAACCCGTTCTTCAACAGGAAATAGCCGAGAAGGCCGAACGCACCCGTGGTCAGCACATCGAAGGGCTGGTTGTTGATGGAATAGACGCCGATGCAGCAGAACAGCAGGATCGCCGGGAAGAGGAGGCGATAGGGAACCTTCAGCAGCTTCACCCACAGGCCGATGAGCGGCAGGTTGATGATGAGCAGCATCAGGTTGCCGACCCACATCGAGGCAATCATGCCCCAGAACAGCTCCGGCTGCTTGGTCATGATCTGCGGACCAGGCACGATGCCGTGGATGGTCATCGCTCCCACCATAATCGCCATCACGGCGTTGGGCGGGATACCGAGTGTCAGCATCGGGATGAAGGATGTCTGCGCACCCGCGTTGTTGGCAGCCTCCGGACCAGCCACGCCTTCGATGGCACCGCGACCGAAGCGGGAAGGATCCTTCGCGATCTTCTTCTCGATCGTGTAGGACGCGAACGGCCCCAGAACGGCACCGTTGCCCGGCAGGATGCCAAGGATGGAGCCGATGGCCGTGCCGCGCAGAATCGGCCAGTATGACTGGCGGAAGTCGTCCTTTGTCGGCCAGAGACCTGTGACCTTGCCGGTGACGACATCACGCGTTTCGGGGTTCTCCAGGTTGCGCATGATCTCGGCAAAGCCGATTGCTCCCATCGCGAGCGTTGCGAACTCGATGCCGTCGGCGAGTTCCAGCAGGCCGAAGGTGAGGCGCTGCTCGCCTGATTCCAGATCGGAGCCGATCGTGGAGAGCAACAGCCCAAGCGCCACCATCGCCAGTGCCTTGACGACCGAGCCTCGCGCCAGTGCGACGGCAAAGATCAGCCCCATGACCATGAGCGAGAAATAGTCCGCCGGTCCGAATTTCAGCGCAAGGGCCGTGAGCGGAAGGCCGAGAACGGCGATAATGACGGTGGCGACGCAGCCCGCGAAGAAGGAGCCGAGCGCGGCAATGGCCAATGCTGATCCCGCCCGACCCTGTTTCGCCATCTGGTGTCCGTCCAGTGTGGTGACGACAGATGTCGCCTCCCCCGGGATATTCACAAGGATGGCCGTTGTGGAGCCTCCGTATTGTGCGCCGTAGTAGATGCCGGCCAGCATGATCAGCGCGCCGGTCGGATCAAGCTTGTAGGTGATGGGCAGCAGCATCGCGATGGTGGCAATGGGGCCGACGCCCGGCAGCACGCCGATCAGCGTACCGATGAGCGCACCCATCAGGCAGAGCAGGATGTTGACGGGCAGTGGAATGATAAAGCTGGCGGCACCCGGCGCGATGTCGACCGGTACGAATTTCATGACGACCATGAGGCCGCCCCAGAGATTGGCGAAAACGTCCATGAGTCAGTTCCCCCGGCTCAATTGATGAAGGTCGGCCACAGCGGAATGGGCTGGCCGAGGGCGAACGGGAAAAGGAAGGCGCAGAAGGCGGTGATCACAACTGCGAAGATCACGCCCTCGCCAATCTTGAAATCATCGACCGCCAGGCCGGAGAGCAACACCGTGATGACGCCGGTGATGGCCAGTCCGAGGGTGCGGATCGCCAGGCCGAAGAAGACGACCGAAGCCAGGATGAAGACAGGCCCGCGCCATGGAATATGCTCGAGCTTTGGCCCCCGGTTTGTAAAGCTGGACGCCATGATGATCACGGACAGCACGCCCAGCAGCATGCAGAACAGCCGCGGAACCGTGCCTGCGCCGAACGAGAAGCCGCGCATAGATCCCAACTTGCTCATCGCGACATAAGCCACAACCGATATCGCGAGCAGTGCCAGGCCACCGATGAAGTCCTGCGGACTTTTGATCATCCCTTTGCTGGTCTCTGTTTCTTCGGCCATTCGGCTTTCCCCCTGCTTAGTTCAATTGCCTTATTTCTTTTGTGGTAGGGCTAGCGGGTTTTGGCAAACGCTGCAATCCGATTGATCGATGAATCAACCCGCAATGATGGAATAGGCCATTTCTTGACAGTAGGATCGCATCGGGTCTTTCCCAGCAGCGCAGGTTCATGCCAAAGCGCGTTGCGTAAATCCGGAACCATGGGAGCCTCGCATGACCGCCGCCACCAACCGCCGCTACCGCATCGCCGTCATCGCCGGAGACGGCATTGGCAAAGAAGTGATGCCGGAAGGTGTCCGCGCACTCGAGGCGGCTTCGAAGAAACACGGCTTTCAGCTGGAATGCGACCATTTCGATTTCTCGAGCTACGACTATTACGCCAAACACGGCCAGATGCTCCCCGAGGACTGGAAGGCGCAGATCGGAGGCCACGACGCGATTTTCTTCGGTGCCGTGGGCTGGCCCGAGAAGATCCCGGATCACATTTCACTCTGGGGATCGCTGCTACGCTTCCGGCGTGATTTCGACCAGTATGTGAATCTGAGGCCCGTCAAGCTGATGCCAGGCGTGCCCTCGCCGCTGGCTGGCCGCAAGCCGGGCGATATCGACTTCTACGTGGTGCGCGAGAACACCGAGGGCGAGTATTCGTCGATCGGTGGACGCATGTATTCCGGCACAGAGCGCGAGATCGTGATGCAGGAAACGGTAATGAGCCGCGTGGGCGTCGACCGCATTTTGAAGTTTGCATTTGATCTGGCCCAGAAACGTCCGAAGAGGCATCTGACATCCGCCACCAAGTCCAACGGCATCTCGATCACCATGCCTTACTGGGACGAGCGCGTGGCCGAGATGAAGAAGGGCTACCCTGATATCAAGGTGGACCAGTACCACATTGACATTCTCACCGCGCATTTCGTTCTGCACCCCGACTGGTTCGATGTCGTTGTGGCGTCAAACCTGTTCGGCGATATCCTGTCGGATCTGGGTCCGGCCTGCACCGGCACCATCGGCATCGCGCCCTCTGCCAACATCAACCCCACCGGCGACATGCCGTCGCTGTTCGAACCGGTGCATGGCTCCGCGCCGGATATCGCGGGCAAGGGCATCGCCAATCCGGTGGGGCAGGTCTGGTCCGCGGCGATGATGCTGCAGCATCTGGGCGAGTTGCAGGCGCATGATGACATCGTGGCGGCGATTGAGCGCGTGCTCGCCAGCGAGAAGGGCCGGACGCGGGATCTGGGCGGCATGCTCTCGACCATGGAGGCAGGCAAGGCTCTGGCGGGGGAGATATGATGTTTCTCCTTCTCCCGTGGGAGAAGGTGGTCGCCCCTTCGCGACCGGATGAAGGAGAAGCCCTGACGTCAGTGGTTCTCCCTCATCTGTCTGCCTCCGGCACCCACCTTCCCCCAAGGGTGAAGGAAGGGAGAGCAGTGCCATGACCTCCACGCCCTCCGACCGCATCCTCTTCCCCGGCTTCCGCACTTTCGACGTGGACGCTGGCGGCGTGCGCATCCACGGCGTCACGGGCGGCTCAGGCCCGCCTGTCCTGCTGCTGCACGGCTATCCGCAGACCCATGCGATCTGGCACAGGGTTGCGCCGGAACTGGCGAAGCGTTTCACCGTGATCGCGACTGATCTCACGGGGTATGGTGACAGCGGCAAGCCGGTCACCGACGCGCAGCACAGTCCCTATCGCAAATCCGCCATGGCGCGGGATCAGGTGCTGGCGATGGCTGCGCTGGGACACAGCCGGTTCCATCTCGTCGGTCACGACCGGGGAGGGCGCGTGGCGCATCGCATGGCACTCGACCATCCTGAAGCCGTAAGGACGCTGACGACGCTCGATATCGCGCCGACCCTGCACATGTACCGGAACACGTCGGATGCATTCGCCCGCGCTTACTGGCACTGGTTCTTTTTGATCAAGGCGGCACCCGTGCCCGAAACCATGATCGGCGCGGACCCGACATTTTTCATCCGCCAGCACATGAGCCGCGCGCCAAAAGGGCTCGGGCTGTTCGATCCGGTGGCGTTTGCGGAATACGAGCGCTGCTTCGCTTTGCCCGGCACGATCCATGCGGCGTGTGAGGATTACCGTGCGTCGGCGACGGTGGATCTGGCGCAGGATGTCGCTGATCTCGGGCGGCTGAAGATCAGATGTCCGCTGCTGGCGCTGTGGGGAGCGGATGGGGCCGTGGGCAAATGCTTCGATGTGCTGGCGAGCTGGCGCGAATGGGCCGATGACGTGCGGGGCGAGGCCGTGGCCTCGGGTCATTACATTCCGGAGGAAGCAGCGGATGCGTTGCTGGCGGCAATGATCTCTTTCCTGAAGTGACACTGGTTTGCATTGGCTTGACCGGCATTTACCGCTAACGCGTCTTTCCAACCCCAAGAGGCAGCATGTTCGGCATTCCCCTGAATGAACTCGGTTTCGTTGTCGTCGGCCTGCTCGCGGGCGGCGTGGCGACGGGGCTTCTGGCCGGACTGTTTGGTGTCGGCGGCGGGGCGATCATCGTGCCGGTGATCTATGGCGTGTTCGGCCTGATGAATGTGCCGGAGGAACTGCGCATGCCGCTGTCCGTCGGCACCAGCCTGGCCGTGATCATTCCCACCTCAATCCAGTC